>JANPAT010000001.1:0-1591 GCA_031430075.1 Chitinophagaceae bacterium
CATCCGGAAACACTGCTAATCTCTCGGCGGCATGTTCAATTACAATCAGGGATAATGATGTCGTTCCGACCTTTGAATTAGGTCTGACTTCGGAAAGAAAAACAAAAACAGGCAAAAAAATCAATATTAATTTGGCGCCAAATCCTTCGCACTTAGAAACGGTTGGAGCCGTTATTGAAGGAATTACACGTGCCAAACAAGATAAATATTTCCCTGACGATTTTTCAAAAGTATTGCCAATTGCCGTTCATGGCGATGCAGCAGTCGCGGGACAGGGAATTGTATATGAGATTGTGCAAATGGCACAGCTTGACGGATATAAAACAGGCGGAACGATACATATTGTTATCAATAATCAGGTTGGGTTTACAACAAATTATCAAGACGCACGTTCTTCAACCTACTGTACCGATGTAGCCAAAGTTACTTTATCGCCGGTACTTCACGTAAATGCCGATGATGCAGAAGCTGTGGTTCATGCCATGTTGTTTGCGTTAGATTTCCGTATGGAGTTTGGCCGTGATGTGTTTATTGATTTGTTAGGCTATAGAAAATATGGTCACAACGAAGGTGATGAGCCGCGTTTCACGCAGCCGGTTTTATACAAAATCATTGCAAAACATAGAAATCCAAGAGATATTTACGCGGAAAAATTAATTTCAGCCGGAATAGTGGACGCAGCGTATTTGACCCAAATAGAAAACGAATACAAAGAGAATCTGGATGAAAACCTGCAGGCTTCCCGTAAAAAGGATTTGACGATCATCAAGCCATTTTTGCAGGACGAATGGGAAGGATATGTTCAGGTTTCGGATGATGAAATGTTGAAAAAAGTCGATACGACATTTGACAAAAAGAAATTAGATGAAATCATCGTTTCGGTTTCCACATTGCCATCCGATAAAAAATTCATCAGCAAAATTTCAAAAATTGTTACTGATAGAAAAACGCAGTACGACAATGATGTCATCGATTGGGGAACTGCGGAAACTCTAGCTTACGGAACGTTACTGACCGAAGGCTATGATGTTCGTATATCAGGACAGGATGTTGAAAGAGGAACTTTTTCACACCGTCATGCGGTTGTAAAAGTTGAAGACAGCGAAGAAGAAGTAGTTTTGTTGGATACCGTAAAAGACAAAAAAGGGAAGTTTAATATATTCAATTCACTCCTTTCAGAATATGGAGTCCTTGGTTTTGACTATGGTTATGCCTTGGCAAATCCGAATGCGCTGACGATATGGGAAGCACAATTCGGAGACTTCTCCAATGGTGCTCAAATCATGATTGACCAATATATTTCGTGCGGTGAAGACAAATGGAACAACCAAAACGGTATTGTCCTGTTGTTGCCTCATGGTTATGAAGGTCAGGGAGCAGAACACTCTTCTGCCCGAATTGAGCGTTATTTACAGCTGTGTGCACGCCATAATATGTTTGTGGCAGATTGTACAACGCCTGCGAATTTCTTCCACCTGTTGCGTCGCCAGATGAAAACAAAATTCCGTAAACCGCTAGTGGTATTTACACCAAAAAGTTTGTTGCGTCATCCGCTATGTGTTTCCACTCGTGAGGAATTATACAACGGAAG
>JANPAT010000002.1:0-11016 GCA_031430075.1 Chitinophagaceae bacterium
TTTAGATGGTAGTGAAATTATTTTATTAGGTCATTTTGATTTTAATGATTTATCTCAACTAATAGAATCCTATGCTTTAAAAGATGATGAAAGATTATCAGCTTATCGACATGCTGTAAATACCATAGATACTGCAGTTGAGCAATTAGTGCACATCATCACACAAAATAAAAAAATGCCTATTGCTATTGGTGGTGGTCATAATAATGCATATCCATGTATTAAAGGTGCTGCAAAAGGTTGGCATAAAGCAGGTGTTATTTCTATTGCAGAAATTAATGCCATTAATTTAGATGCACATGCCGATTATAGACCTATGGAAGGAAGACATAGTGGTAATGCTTTCAGATATGCAGAGGAAGATGGATACCTAGAAAAATATTGTGTAATTGGGCTACACGAAAATTACATAACGCAAAATACTTGGATGGATTTGGTAAACAATCCCTTTGCTGATTGCATTACTTATGAGGATATTTTTGTTAGAGAAAAAAGAAATTTTATGCAAGCCATTGCACATGCTGCAGGCTTTACTGAAGAAACTTTATGTGGTATAGAGTTAGATGTAGATTGTATTGAACATGTTTTAACAAGTGCTGCAACCCCTGTTGGCATTAGCCCCTATCATGCAAGGCAATATGTTAATTATACAGCAAGCACATGCCGACCAGCTTATTTACATATTTGTGAGGGTGCAACACAATTAAGTGATGGAAGAACTGATGAGCAAACAGGAAAATTAGTAAGTTATTTAGTGAGCGATTTTGTAAAAGCAATTCTTGATGTTTTAAATGATATAGAAGATTAATTTTTATCATTAAATTGATTATGATACTTGATAGGGAAAGTTTACAAAAAAAAATGGTTGGCTTCGATTTAGAAACACTAGATAATAGTAAAGACATTATTTATGCTCTGTCAAAAGACTTAAAAATAATTTATTATAATTCTGCTTGGTCTGAATTTGCAATTTCAAATGGTGCTGATTCTGAAAAAATAAAAAATTATATTTTAACTACTCCAATTTCAAAAGCAATACCTGCTATTTTTCGAAAACTATATATTTCAAAATTTGAAGAAAGTTTGCAAACTGGCAAGGTTTGGAAGTTTGATTATGAATGCTCATCTGAAGATATTTATAGAACTTTTAATCAAATAAGTTATCCTTTTAAAAATGGCGAAGGCATATTAGTAATTAATCGAATAAGAGTAGAAATGCCAATGAGTAAAACTCAAAGAGTTTCTAAAAAAGCTCTTGAAAGTATGTATATGTTTGACACAGGGTTCATTAATCAATGTAGCAATTGTAGGTGTATACAAAATAATACTGATGAAGAAGTGTGGGATTGGGTGCCTGATTGGGTTAAAGAAACTCATCCTAAAACTTCACATACTATTTGCCCAGTTTGTTATGACTATTATTGGAAATATCATAAAATTAAATTTTCAACAGCTGAGGTTTATTAACTATTTCTTATTAAAATATTTTTCTAAAGCTTTGTATCGAAACAAAAATATATTTTCAACTTGTTTATCTACAAACAATTTTCCTGCTATCCATCCAAAAATTGATTTGCCAATATCATAGTGTAAAATATCTGTCATTAAAGTTCCACCTTCAACAGCTTTAAAATGATGTTCGTGGTGCCAAATATTATAAGGTCCCTTTCTTTGTTCATCTACAAAAAAATGCATGTCTTTAATGTGAGTAATTTCGGTACACCAGTTGATAGGAATATTTAAGAAAGGTTTTATTTTATAAGTTATTATTAAGCCTTGATATATTTTATCAGGCACTTTACTAATGATTTCAAACACCAAATCATCTGGTGTTACTTCGTTTAAATTTTTTGGTGTTGCAAAAAAATTCCAGGCTTGTTCAAGGGTTATTGGTAAAAATTGTTCTTGTTCTAATCGTTTCATATTTTTATTTTCTTAGTATAAATTCAATGGGAATTGCTAATCGTTTACTCCAAGATTTTTCTGAATGGTCTTCGCCAATAAATTCTTTTGTCACCAAATTGTTTTTGTTGTATCCTTTCTTTCTCATCACTGCATCAACTTTTAATTGGTGGGGTTTATACAAACTATCTAAAGTTGCAGTGCCATAATCGAAATAAATTTTATGATTTTTTGGTGAAGGAAGATGGGTTGTTAAATATTGTTGAAATGCTTGAGGTATTAATGTTGTGTTTCTTTGCAAACTACCTATCCAATGTGTAGATAAACATGCAGCCCCACCAAAAACATTTGGATAAGAACAAATGGCATACATCGATATTAAGCCTCCCATACTTGAACCAGCAATACAGGTATTCTCTTTATTTGTTATAGTGCTGTAAGTACTGTCAATAAAAGGTTTTAATTCATCTACAATAAATTTTAAATAATGGTTTGCTTGCGTTTTTCCTTCTAATTCTTTATTAATAATACTATCTTGTAAACTTTTATTTAGGTATGATAATGGCGTAGTAGGAAAATATTCTGAGTGCCTAAATTTTCCATTATTCCAAATGCCCACAACAATGGTATTTTTTATTTTCCCTTCTTTTATTAAAGAGCTAATAGTTTCATCAACCTTCCATTCTTGTTTATTCCAGGTAGTTGTACTATCAAAAAGCATTTGCCCATCGTGCATATACAAAACAGCAAATTTTTTCTTACCATCATAATTGCTCGGTAACCACACATCTACATTTCTAGCATCAACAAATTGACTTTTAAAATTCACTATTCTTTCAATTCTTCCAAAACTAACTTTTGGTAATTGAGCAACACCAAGCTGAATATTGATGAGATAAATTATAATCAAAAAATACTTTTTCATGATTGATAATACCATTTATTTCTTTTTACCAGATTGCTCAATATCTCTATTCAATTCAACAATATCAACCGGTTGAGAAAAATCTCCTATTAACCACTTGCTATAATAATCTGCTAAAAGCCAAAAGAAATACTCATTCATATCGGTGTACGCGTGTCTTTGACCAGGAAAATTAAAAAAGTCGAAACGCTTATTGGCTTTAATTAATGCATTAACCATTCTAATAGTATTTGCAGGGTGTACATTATTATCAATATCGCCTGTGGTTAATAATAAATGACCTTTTAAGTTTTTAGCTAATTCAGGATTTTTTTCTATGTTATATAAAAAAGTAGTATCTCCTTTTTCATTAACTGTTTCTTTTACGCCATGATGTTTTTCACTCCACCATCTATTATAAACACCATTATCATGATTGCCAGATGATGATACAGCAACTTTAAAAAATTCTGGATAAACCAACATAGCTGCAGTGCTCATAAATCCTCCACCAGAATGTCCATGAATGCCTACTTTATTAATATCAATAAAACTATACCTATCTGCTAATTGTTCAATGGTTGTTTTTTTATCTGACAAACCATAATCTCTTAAGTTTCCATATCCAAAATTATGATACCATTTTGATCTGCCAGGATGACCTCCTCTATTACCAACTGTTACCACTACTAATCCAATTTGAGCAATTCTATCTGTTCTTGTATTTGGAACACTGAAAGATTTATTTACAGCTTCAGTTTGTGGACCAGGATAAACATACGCTACAATAGGATAAGTTTTTGTACTATCGAAATTGTAGGGTTTATACATGACGCCATATAAATCTGTAATGCCATCATCTGCTTTAACAGTAAAGGTTTCAGGGAATTTATAACCTGTAGCAAATAAATTTCTTAAATCTGCTTTTTCTAAATCCATAACTTTTTTGCCATCCACATTGTATAGTATAGCAGTTGGAGTTGTATTAACCCTTGAAAAATTATTTACTAAAAAAGAATTATTGTCATTCATTTTAATGCTATGATCAAAATCTCCTGGATTCAATAATTTTAAACCACTTCCATCAAAATTTATTTTGTATAAATGAGTATAGTAGGGGTCTTCATTAGGTTCTCTTCCATTGGCAATAAAGTATAAAATATTTTTCTTATCATCAATACCTGCAATATCCTCGCAATGAAAAGAACCAGAGGTAATTTGATTAATGAATACTCCAGAACTATCGTATAAATAAAAATGACCCCATCCATCTCTTTCACTCCACTGAATTAAATTTTGTCCATTATTTACTAAACCCAGTTTACGAGTTTCAACATAAGTATTCATGCGTTCTTCAATCAAAACCTTTACAGTATTGTTGTTGATGTTGACTTGGCAAATATCAATTCGTTTTAAATCTCTGCTAGTTCTATTAAAATAAAATTTATCATTAGTGCCCAACCAAACTGCAGGACGCCAATCATCATCTCTTGTATTTACTTTATTATTTGCCGACCAAATGTTTAAGTTTTGGTCTTTAAATTGTCTAATGTCTAATTCTTTTTTCGTTTTAGTATCCATATTAAATAAGTAAACATATTCAATCGGAGATTCTTTTTCGCCAGGCATTTGATACTTGTAAGTTTCTAGAGTTGGCCTAGGTTCTGCAATACTATTTAGTACCCATAAATCTTTAACTTTTCGAGAATCAGTAATATTTTTTACAAAGTATTTAGAGTTTGGCGACCATAATATTTGTGCTGACTTTCGCTTGTTTTTATTTTTTTCTTTTTCAACATTGGTTTCGTTAAGATAATTGCCATATTCAAAATACTCAACACCATCTTTGGTAAGTTGGTGCTCTACAATTGTTGTGTCATCTTCATTTAGTAAAGCCTTTTCATAATTGGCTTTATCCATATAAAATAAATTATATTTTTTAGCAAAAACAATGGTTTGACCGTCTGGAGAAATTGAAGCCCATCTTGGGTTTCGTTTAGGTTTTTTAAAATCACTTAGTTCAACTAACTGTCCAGAGTTTAAATTATATTCGAAATAAAATATTTTGTTTTCTTTTTTGATTTTCTCTGTTATTTTTTTAACTGTAGTATCTTTTTTTGTTGTAGTGTCTTTTACTTCAATTTCTTTAGAACTTTTTACTTCAAACTGAATCCAGTTTTCATCTTTAATAAATCGTAAACTATCAATACTTAAATGCTGAGCATCAAAGGGGTCTTTAACAATTTTAGTTATTTCTGCTGCAAGTTTTGCATTATCGAATAATATTTTTTTCTCAGCTTTAATTGGATCAACTATATACCAATTTTTTCCATTGGGTGTTTCAAATTCGTACCAAAATCTGTCTGAAAGCTTTAGCCAGTGTGGATCTACGTTTAAGCTAAATGCCATTTTATCTAAACGTTTTACCGAAAATTTAGCTGCTAAACCATAATTAGCTTTAGAAATATTTTGTTGTGAGAACGAGCTGATGCAAAAAATGCAAATTGCAATTAGTGTAAAATACTTTTTCATTACATATAATTTTGGGCAATGAAAATAAGTATAATTGAAAATGCGAAGAGAAATATTTGATAGATAAATAAAAATAGAAAAATTGCAACCAAATAAGTTTAAATATCTTAGCTATTAAAGATTTGAGTATTAATATATTTAATTTTAGGACTTTCTTTGATAAAGCATCTACAAAATTAACAAAGATGTTCAATCAAATTTCTTAGAACAATATTTAAGATAAAGTAAAAAAACTAATATTTTAAAACTTGTATAAATAAAAACACATTAGAACAACATCTTTTTATTATTAAATACAACTCAATAATATTAAAAATTACTCCAAAATAATTTGATCTAATTTTAATAAAATGTATTTACTTTAGTTATGAGTGTAATAGTACTTTATAAAAATTCAGACAATAGCCCTCAAGTAGAGATTACTTATGAAGGAGATACATTTTGGCTTTCATTAAACCAAATTGCTCAACTTTTCGAAAGAGATAAGTCTGTTATATCTAGACACATTAAAAATATTCTTGAAGAAGGAGAGTTAACAAAAAATGAAATTTTTTGAACTGTTGCAAAAAATGCAACAGTTCAAACAGAAGGATCGCGAAAAATTACAAGAAATATTTTATACTACAGTTTAGATATAATATTGGCAGTAGGATATCGTGTCAGTTCAGTTAAAGGAACACAATTTAGAATTTGGGCTACCAAAAGACTTAATGAGTATTTAGTAAATGGTTATGTGATTAATCAAAAAAGATTAGAGGAAAATAAGGCTCAATTTATTCAAACAGTCGAAGATTTAAAGATACTTACTCAAAATAATAATCTTATTGAAGCCAAAGACATTTTATCACTGATAAAATTGTTTTCAAATACTTGGTTTACACTAGATAGTTACGATAGAAAAGAATTTCCAAAAAATGGTACAAAAAAAGAAATACAATTTTCCGCCAATGAATTAGCTAATGATTTGCAAAAACTGAAACATGAATTAATCGAAAAAGCTGCAACTACTAAATTATTTGCTCAAGAGAAAAGAAAAGGAAATTTGGAAGGTATTTTTGGTAATGTATTTCAATCAGTTTTTGGCGAAGATGCCTAGTTGAATATATTGAACCAATTGAAATAGAGATTAATGGAAAATAATATCTTAATCATTTTTTTGAGGATTTTTTAATAATTACAGTTGACTTTTTAATAACTTTTTTTTGACCACTAATACTTTTTCTATCAGAAGGAAGATGAGGAAATCCAGGAAAATCCTGGTCTATATGCATATCAGAGTTTTGCTGTATCTCTTCATCATTTGATATTATTTTTGTTTTTGCAAGCATTTTTTTTACTATTAATCATTAATAACTTCTTTTTTATCTCCATCATCAGAAAACTGATTGCCGATTAAATGCATCATGCTTGATATAGGTCCTTCCATTTTATTGGTAGAATCATCAAGTGTACTATTATTCAGCATTTCTCCCATTTGCAAATCTGCAGGAAGGTAAAGCAGCACATGAGAACTTTGATCGGCTAAAATATTTTTCACATCTTGGATTGTGGCTTCTGGTGGCAGATTTTTTTGAATAATATTAACTGCATCAACAGCAATTTTATCCATTTTTATTTTTGTATTCTCATTTGAGTAAAAGGAATAGTCTGCTATTTTTTGAATTACTTCTTTTTTCTTATTACCAAAAATTACATCAGTCCAAAGTGCATTACTAGTTCCATGTAGAATCTTTTCTGCTCCATCATCAGAAAGGCTGTACATATTTAAGGCTGTTAAAATACTAGGTATGGCAGCCTGACTAAACAGATGTTCATCTGGCATCCTAGTTTCTGTTTTTTCAAACTGTTGGTTTGGATCCATTTTTTGCAGTTCTGGGTATCCTAAATGGCTTTGAATAATTTCTAAAAGATTAACTGACACAGTATTGAATTTTATTTAAGAAAAATTTACAGAGAGTTATTAAAAGTTTTAAAGTAACAAAATTCCATTGTTAAAAGCATTTAGCTGTTATATAACTTTATAAAAAAATTGTAGACTTCACACTTTTCAATCTTTCCAGAATTTCATTAAGGATATAGTGGGATTTAAAAAATCAACTTTGAGAAAAAATAAAAATCTCGCGAATGGGTACTTAAATAATTTAAACATTAAGTCTATTTTCAAATTAAAATGATTTAATCAAAAGCATGTTGGTAATAAATTATTTAAACATGGTTAATTCTGTCCCCTATAGTGTCCCCTTAAAATAAAAAAAGTTTTAATTTCTTGAAACCCTTGCTATTATTGAGTGACCCCGCAGGGACTCGAACCCTGGACCTACTGATTAAGAGTCAGTAGCTCTACCAACTGAGCTACGGAGTCAATATTAATAATTTACCCATTTTTTTTAGCAGCCGATTTTTTTAATGCAAATGTTCTAACAATATTAAATCCAAATCTAATGTCTCCATTTCCCCATTTGCCAGTAGTATTTGTAATAAATCCTCTTTCATTCATACCAGTTGAGTTAGAGCTGTGTAACTGAAATACATGACCACCGGTTTCTATGTCAAAACCTAAAGATAATGAATTTGTTGTATTGGCAAGTTGATTAAATTGATAAAAATATTCAGCATTAATGGCAACCCTTTTTGAAATTTTAATTCTTCCGGCAGTTCCTAAAGAATATAAATTATTATCATCAGTAATTAATGGAACGGTATTAATATGCACTAATGATGGCATGAGTTGTAACGAAAAGTTATCATTGAATTTTCGAGCAATAAGTAATTGATGTGCAAATGACAAGCGGTTACCAAAACTTAAATCTGGTGTTGTTCTTAATCCATAATGCATGGCTGATAAAACATAAGCAATGCTGATTGGGATATTTGTTTTGCCAGAACTTTGTTGTAAAATTTTATATTTTAAAAAAGCATCAATCTCTTTATCAACAGTACTTCTGCCAATGCCAATATTTAATTTATTAGTAATGCCATAATCAAATCCCATACGCATAGTTGCATTATCTAAACCAAATAAATTATATGAACCAGAACTTAAAAACCCAAAGCGATGCGATATTCTAAAATCTAAATTATGCTTACCAACCATTTCAACTGTATGTGAATTAACCACTCTGGTGCTTTTAAAGGCTGAGGTAATTTTATTTACAGTATTGTTGTCTGATTTTTTTGATTCAGTTTCTAAGTCAGCAAATAAATCAACAGTTTTGCTTGTATCAGATTGAGCAAAAATTTTATTTGAATTGTTACAGCATAAAATAATTGCAAAAAGTATAAAGATTTTTTTTAGCATAATCAGCTTTGGTTAAATTATAAATATTTTATTAATCGTATTTGCAAACTATTGTAGTTTCAACTTCTTCAGCAATTTTATCACCAATATATTTTCCTGCAATACCATAATCTCTGACTTTAATTTTAAAAGAAGCACTTGATTTTAAAGTTCCTTTTTCAACTACTATTATTCCTGTTGTGTTTAATTTTTTTGATACTCCATGTATAGTTAAAATACCTTCAACTTTTATATTGTATGCCCCATCTTTTGTAAAATTTACATCGCTCAAATTAATAATATTCCCTTTAAAATCTGCTTTCGGAAACTTAGAACTTTCCATATAGTTTTCGTTGAAATGCTCTTTCATTAATGCGTTCTTAAATGTGAAACCTTTTATTAAAAGCATAAAAATTAGTTGCCCACTTTTGTCTGATAATTTACTTAGAGTTTGACTATTGGTTGCCTCAATAGTTTCTAATGGAGTGTTTGCATTAATACTAATACTTCCACTTTTAGTGGAGTAAATTTTTTCTTGACTAAATGCAGCAATAGAAGATGAAATAATTAGGATAAAAACAAAAAGTTTATGCATAATAAAATATTTTAATTATTTAAAGCTCCATCAACAATCCATTTATTTACTTTGGCAATATCACAAGAGTTTAGCTTTGCAGCACCTTTAGGCATTCTTCCAGTTTTAAGATTTTGTAATAATAAACCTCCATTACTTCCAGGGTTTGTATTAACCCAATTCTTTACTGAAGTATAACTATCTAATTTTATGCCACTTCCAAATGAATTTGCAGTAGTTGTTGAATGGCAGTTATAACAATTATTTTCTAAAATAATTTTAATATGAGCACTATAGGTTACATTAATAGAATCGCATGCAAACAAAATTTCTTTTTTATTGTTTTCGCAACTTGAAGTAGTTAGAACAACGAGAAAACAAATTGAAAAAATTAGTCCAGGATAACTATTCTTAATCATTTACAAAATTTTATTTCCTAAAGATAGTAAATTGGAAATACAGACTTCAATTTTTTCAAAATAATTCAAAAATATTTTCATCCATTTAGAATTTATTATTACAATGCATAACATTGCAGACTTATTTACTTAGATGAAATTTTTTGCAACCCTTATTTTAACATTGTGCAGTTTAATAAATTATGCTCAAGAAGTAACCAGCAATGACTCATTAAATAATTTTGCTAACCTTTCTGATGTTATTGTTTATTCTAATAAATTTCCCGAAAAAATAAAAAGAGTTGCCCAAACAATTGTAGTTATTAACGATAAAAAGGTAATCAATAATCAGTCTAATACAGCAGACGCATTAATTAACATTGGAAGTGTTTTTGTACAAAAAAGTCAGCAAGGTGGGGGAAGCCCTGTTATTAGAGGATTTGAAGCTAGTAGGGTACTCTTAATGATTGATGGTGTAAGAATGAACAATGCAATTTACAGAGCAGGCCATTTGCAAAGCATCATTACAATTGATAATACTATTTTAGATAGGGTAGAAGTATTATATGGTCCTTCATCAGCTATCTATGGCAGTGATGCTTTGGGTGGCGTAATTAATATGTATTCAAAAAATCCTACGCTTTCATCTAACCAAAAAAATTTTATTGCTGCAAATGCATTAATGCGTTTTGCTAGTGCAAGTAATGAGATTAGAACCCATGTTGACATAAATTATGGCAGCAATAAATGGGCTTCGTTAACTTCAATCACTTTAAGCAAATTTGGAGATATGGTACAAGGAAATCAACGTAGTTCTGCATATCTAGATTTTGGTAAAAAGAATTTTTATGTTGAGAGAATTAATGCTGTGGATAGTGCTTTAGTAAATCCAAATCCAAACAAACAAATTGCTAGTGGTTATAATCAAATTGATTTTACTCAAAAAATATTATTTCAGCCTAAAATAAATGTTCAACATTTATTAAATATTCAAATTTCAAATACTGGTAATATTCCTCGTTACGATCGTTTAACTGAAATCACAAATGGTAATCCGAGTTATGCAGAATGGAACTATGGTCCTCAAAAAAGAAGTTTATTTGCATATCAATTTTCAAAAAATAATAGCAATAGTTTTTTTCGAGAAATAAAAATTAATGCTAATTACCAAAACATTGAAGAAAGTAGAATTACCCGAAGATTTAAAAATAACAATCGAGATTCTCGAATTGAAAAAGTAGATGTATTGGGTTTAAGTATAGATGCAAAACATTATGTAAGAAAAAACGAAATGCAGTTTGGTATAGAAACTTATTACAATAGTGTAAATAGCAAAGCATTTCGACAAAATATTGTTACAGGAAGTCGAAGCAAAATATCAACACGATATGCAGATGGTGCAACTAACATGACATACTCTGGAGCTTAT
>JANPAT010000003.1:0-4928 GCA_031430075.1 Chitinophagaceae bacterium
TTTAGTATTTTTAATCTTAGCAATTGCAGGATTAATTGAATGGAAGAAGAGAATATCGAATATCGAACAAGGAATATTGAATGATGAAGTAAGGTGAATGATGAATATTGAATAATGAACAAGGAATGATGAAGTGAGTTGAATGATGAAGTGTTAAATTAAGAAACTGAAGAATTGTAAAAAGAATAAGTTAATTTATGGAGAGAAAATTTGATTTGGAAGATCGTTTAATTGTGACTTTGCCGTTGCAGTAATTAAAGTTGCCGAAGGATTACCCAAAAGCTATGCTGGCAATCATTTAGCTGGGCAACTTACAAGAAGTGGAAGTTCACCTGCATTAAATTATGGTGAAGCTCAAAGTGCCGAATCAAGAAATGATTTTATTCATAAAATGAAAGTGGCTTTAAAAGAATTAAGAGAAACAAATAATTGTTTAAAAATAATAATAAAACTAAATTGGATAAGTAATGATAACATTGTTTTAAAAGAATGTAATGAGTTGATTTCGATTTTTGTTAAAAGCATTGAAACGGCTAAAAAAAATAATGTAATTGCAAAAAAGTAATTCTAAATTCAAGCAACTTCATCATTCAACTCACTTCATCATTCCTTGTTCGTTATTCAATATTCAGAAAATGCTTAAAAAAATTGTAATTATTGGTCCAGAAAGTACAGGCAAAAGCACCTTGTGCAAACAATTGGCTATGCACTATAATACTTTATGCTTCCCCGAATTTGCAAGAGAATATTTAGAAAAAAATGGCACTACTTATACATTTGATGATTTAGCTACAATTGCAAAAGGTCAATTAAAGTTAGAAGAAGAATATGAGCAAAAAAATATCAATCATCAATTGTATTCAACATTCAACACTCAACATCCAACATTATTCCTAGATACAGATATGATTGTAATGAAAGTGTGGTGTGAATATGTTTTTGGAAAATGTCATCAATTTATTTTAGATGAAATTGAAATAAGAAAATACGATTTGTATTTGCTTTGTAATATAGATCTGCCTTGGGTTAAAGATGAATTACGTGAATATCCTGATGAAAAACCTCGACAAGAACTTTTTGAAATTTATAAAAATATTTTAGAAAATCAAACCACTCCTTGGCAATTAATAAGTGGTTTTGGTGACGACAGATTACAACATGCAATACATGCAGTTAATGAAATTATGGGGCATAACCCACCTCATTAAATATAGTTATATTAGGTGTTTCCATAAGTTGTTGAAGTGAAATTTTGGGGTTCTCTTTCATCCATTTTTTTACAATTTGCCAACCACAAAACTGTCCAATATTACCAGGTGCAGCTTCACTTAACTCCTGTGTTTTGGGTCCATCTGTAACATATGGAGAAACTAAGGATGGCTCTCTTTCAAACAATAAATTTCCGCTAACAAAAAATGCCCAAATATTTTTTTCATTTTTAAAACATAACTCTAATTGATTTTGAGTATAACCAGTTTTAACAGTGTCTGAAGTATAGGGCAGCAAAGCATCTAAAACATACATTCGTTTTCCTTCTTCAATCATTCTCTCTGCTAGGGGTCTGCCATTACTTTTATTAGGATACAATTCTTCGATTATGTTTTTTACACAATTTGTAGCAATATATTGCTCTTCAAATTTTCTGGTTTTATAGCTTGGATAAATTTGAGCAATATAACCTAATTGATATGCAGGATAATCTTTACCTAAATAACCTTGCAGTCCCACTGCAAAATTATGATCGCTTGTAATAGCAGTTCCAACACCATCTATAGGACCAATAAAAGTGTAAATAGTGTTTGGTGTTTGATACTTTGGAAAATAATACTTAGTAAGTTTCAAAGCAAGTTTCAATTCTTTTTCTACTTTACTAAATGAAGGATATTGTTTTACTGCATCGGCAAAAACATTTTTATACAAACCATCCCTTAAAAATAATTTTATTTGAGAAACAATAGAATCTTGTGGTGGCAGTAATCCTAAAATATTGTATAAATAATCTGGTAAAAATGTGGGATATTTTTTATTGATATTATCCAAAGAAGAAGAAAGGTGGAGTGTATCTAAATTAAAAAAATCTTGTTCAAATCTTTTAGTAGTAATATTTATATTGATATGAGATACATCGGGTACATTTTTTTTATTACCACAACTCATAATGCTTAATAAACCAAATAACAACATGCAATAATTTTTCAACTTCATGTTACAAAACTATTATTAGCAATTTAAATAAAATGGTAATTTTTGAGGTATGCTTCTATAATCATTTTAACTTTACTATTTAAACAGATACTCTATATTTAAAAAATGAAAATTTTTCTTGCACAACAAAATTATCATATTGGCAATTTTGAATATAATACTGCTAAAATAATTGCTGCAATCGATGAGGCAAAAAGCAATCGTGCCGATTTAATTGTTTTTAGTGAAATGTGTGTGTGTGGTTATCCTGCAAGAGATTTTGTTGAGTTCGATGATTTTATTAATAAGTGTTATGAAGCCATTAACATTATTAAAGAACACTCAGAAAACATTGGAATAATTATTGGCTCGCCAGCAAGAAATTCAATTTTAGAAGGAAAGGATTTATTTAATGCTGCTTTTTTTCTTTACAATAAAAATATCGTAGCCGAAATTCATAAAACACTTTTACCAAATTATGATGTGTTTGATGAATACAGATATTTTGAACCTGCTTACGATTGGAATGTGGTGGATTTTAAAGGAAAGAAAATTGCAGTTACAATTTGTGAAGATATTTGGAACTTAGGCGATAATCCTTTGTATAGAATTTGTCCAATGGATGAATTAATAAAACAGGAGCCTGATTTAATGATTAACATTTCTGCATCTCCATTCGATTATACTCATATTGCAGATAGAAAAGCCATTATTAAAAATAATGTGTTGAAATATAAAATTCCCATGCTGTATTGCAATGCCGTTGGCAGCCAAACTGAAATTGTTTTTGATGGAGCAAGTTTAGTTTTTGATAAATTAGGTAACTTATGTAAAACATTACCTTTATTTAAAGAGGCTATTGATGCCGTAGAACTCAATAATGATGGCACTTTTAATGATGTGATTATTGAAAAAGTTGATGCTATTTTAAATAAAGAACTAGACCCCGAAGGCTTAATTGAAAATTTACATATCAATGAAATTTATGATGCTTTGATTTTAGGTATTAAAGATTATTTTTCTAAAATGGGTTTTACAAAAGCTATAATTGGTAGTAGTGGTGGTATTGATAGTGCAGTTACTTTAGCTTTAGCATGTGTGGCTTTAGGAAGTGAAAATGTAAGAGCTGTTTTAATGCCATCACCTTATTCATCTTCACATAGTGTTAATGATGCTGTTGAACTGAGTGAAAATTTAAATAACCCTTACGATATTATTAAAATTGATGATGTATATGAAAGTTTATTACTAACGCTGGAACCTATTTTTCATGACTTACCATTTGGACTTGCAGAAGAAAATATGCAAAGCAGAACAAGAGGTAATTTATTAATGGCAATTGCAAATAAATTTGGATACATTCTTTTAAACACATCAAACAAAAGCGAATTGGCTACAGGCTATGGCACTTTATATGGTGATATGGCTGGAGGATTGGGTGTTTTGGGAGATTGCTATAAACTTCAAGTGTATGAATTGGCAAAATATATTAATAGAGAAAAAGAAATTATTCCAAATAATATCATCACAAAAGCTCCAAGTGCAGAGTTGAGACCCGACCAAAAAGATAGTGATAGTTTACCCGACTATGAAATACTTGATAAAATTTTATACCAATACATTGAAAAAAGAAATGGACCAAATGAAATAAAAGCTTTAGGTTTTGATGCTGCTTTAGTAGATAGAATTTTAAAACTAGTGAACACTAATGAATACAAACGCAATCAATTTTGCCCAATCATTCGTATATCACCAAAGGCTTTTGGAGTAGGAAGAAGAATGCCAATTGTTGGAAAATATTTAAACTAATCTACCATTAAATCTTTATACTTTACTTCATCATATTCATGCTTCCATCTTTTGTGGCTCCATAAATAATTTGCAGGATGTTGCTTTATTTTTTCTTCTAAAAAATTAGCTAATGATTTTGTAATGGATCCAAGAGGCATACTATTAGGATCTGAAGTGAGCAAGCTGGTTTCAACTTTATAGTAGCCTCTTTTTATTGGATAAGTGTAAACCATAACTACTGCTGTGTTCATGGCTCTTGCTCCTTTCTCTGGTCCTTTTATAAAAGCTGTTTTCCTGCCAAAAAAATAAATCCAATAAGCATTTAAAGGGTTACTAGTACTTTGGTCTGCTGCTAAACCAAGTAAATAAGGTTCGTTTGTATATTGATGAAATGAGCTTCTAAATTCTTTACTTGAAATTAATGTTGTTCCAAATTTAGAACGCATGTTATACATTATTTTATTAAATGCTGGATTGCTTAAAGCTGAATAAATTCCTAACCACTTGTAAGTTCCTTTATAAATTGCAAACCCAAGATTCACAAATTCGTAATTAAAAAAGTGCCCTGTATGTAATTGAATGGGTTGTTGGCTTTTTTGAAGCTCATTTAAAATGCTAGCATCAAATTCAAATCTTTTTAGAAATTGTTTTTTAGAAATTGAAATCAGCTTAATGGTTTCTATAAATGTATCTATAAACAACCCATAAAACTCTTTTGCAATTTTTATTTTTTCTTGTTCCGACTTTTCAGGAAAAGCAATGTTCAAATTTTTAAATACCCCCTCTTTTCTATAACCAAATACATAATATACCAAAAAATAAATGGCATTACTTAATAAATACAATACTCTTAATGGGAGTAATGAAAGTAGAAAGAAAAAAGGAAATATTATGTAATATAAAATCAAAACTTGGTTTTAATTTAACCTACTAAAGCAGCATAATCATTTGCA
>JANPAT010000004.1:0-3115 GCA_031430075.1 Chitinophagaceae bacterium
CCAGTTGCTGTGGGCTCAATAGAGGGGTCAAGTGTATTAAAAGCTTTCATTGCCCAATGAAATAAATTGGTGTATTTGTGCACCAATTCCATGGGTTCAAGTTTTTCTAATATAGCTTTTTTCGAAATTTTATCTTCAGCTTCTCTGCCTTCTTCTTCAAAATGTCCTGCATCTGTTATATTTCTTACATAACGAACTTTATAGCCCAAGTGTAGTAAATATCTATTAACAACATCGAAGGTTATGTAAGGTCTTGCATGGCCTAAATGGCTTTCACCACTTACTGTTGGTCCACATACATACAAGCCCACATGGCCAAGAGTAATAGGTTTAAAAACTTCTTTTTTTCGAGTAAGTGTATTATAAATTGATAAAGCCATTTTTAATATGTTCCTTTAAAAGTATATGCAGCGAAAGTAAGAAGGTAACCTTATTTTGCTTTAGTTTTTTAAGCTAACATCCGCTATTATTAAATTATGATCACTTAATTGTGTTGGCTTAGTTGTAAATTGATGAATATAAAATTCTTTATCGGTTAAAATAAAATCAATCCTTAAAATTGGCCAAAGTGAATTATAGGTTTTACCAAAACCAAATCCTTTTTCTAAAAAAACATCCTTCATGTTTTCTCTCAGTCTCCAGTAAGCATTACTATTGGCAACTTCATTTAAATCGGCACAAAATACTTTTGGATGATGAGTTAATGACATAAATTGCTTTGCCACATCTATTTCTTTTACATGAGCTTTTAATGTATTTCTGAGTTTTTTAACAATTTTTTTCTGTTGTTTTTGTTCCAAATCTTTAGCTGTTTTTGATTCATTTATTTCTTTAAACTCTTCATCAGAAAATTTATATGAACTCAAATGTGTATCAAAAAAACTAAGGGTATCAGCATTTATAGCAATATCACATCGAATAATATTATGTCCATCTTCAAAACTTGTTGAATCTTTTTTTATGATGGGGTATTTAGAAAAAATAACATTACCACTTTTATGTTTATGTGGGCCAACAATCCAAATGGGCAGATAATGATATTTGTATTTTTTTAATACCAATCCAAGAGATTTGCATTTTTTGCAATCATCAAATTCTTGTAAACAAATCACATCGGCATTTTGTTGTGTTAAAAAATCAATTATTTCTTCAACCCTATATTTTTTTGCATCAGCCCTATGAGTTTTGCCTTCCATGTTTCCAATATTCCAACTAGCAATTCTAATATGTTCTTGTTTTTTATTTTTAGCAAATGGCTCAACATTATTAATTGCAAAAAAAGCTAAAATTTGTTTAGCACCCAATAATAAAAGTATCAATAAGTAAATGGTATTTTTTTTATTAATAAAAAACCACACCACAGCAATTATTAATAAGCCTAAACATAAATAAGGAAATATTAGACCTACTAATGCAGTAGGCCAAAAAATATCAGTAGTTATCCAAGGTAAAGCACAACCAACTAGATATATTGAACCCCATATAACAGTAGTGATTGAAAAAATAAAACTAAAAAACTTAAAGAGAGGCTTTTTCATCATCATTCAAAATTAAGTGTTGATTGAACTTTGGAATGGATATTCTTTTCAATCAAATCATATATTTGCCAAATGTTAAGTATTAGTAAAAGAGGGCAAGCAATGCCTTCATCTCCAATTAGAAAATTGGTTCCTTATGCAGAAGCAGCAAAAAAAAGAGGCACTACTGTGTATCATTTAAATATTGGGCAACCAGATATCGAAACACCAAAACTAATTTTAGATGCAGTAAGAAATAGTGATTTTAAAGTTTTAGAATATAGCCACAGTGCCGGAAATGAGAGTTACAGAAAAAAATTAGTGCAATATTATAAGTCTGTAAATATTGATGTTGATTACAATCAAATTATTATCACAACTGGTGGTAGCGTGCCATTTTATTTGCTTTTATGGCTTGTATGGATGCAGGAGATGAAGTAATTATTCCTGAACCATTTTATGCTAATTATAATGGATTTGCAGTTGCAGCAGGTGTAAAAGTGATTCCTATAACTTCACATATTGAAAATGGTTTTGCTTTACCATCGATTGAAGAATTTGAAAAGAAAGTAACAGCAAAAACCAAGGCAATTGTAATTTGTAATCCAAATAATCCAACAGGTTATTTATATACAAAAGATGAGATGGAAGCTTTGAAACAACTCATCTTAAAACATAATCTGTATTTATTTAGTGATGAAGCTTATAGAGAATTTTGTTATGAAGGAAGTCAGATAAGTGCAATGCATTTAGAAGGTGTGAATGAACATGTAGTAATGATGGATACTATTAGTAAACGTTATAGTGCTTGTGGTGGAAGAATTGGAGCATTAGTAACAAAAAACAAAGCTGTATTAGATGCTGTAATGAAATTTGCACAAGCCAGATTAAGCCCACCAAGCTTTGCACAAATTGCTGGTGAAGCTGCCATTGATTTACCAGCTAATTACTTTGATACTACTAGGGCAGAATATCAATCTCGTAGAGATTTAATTGTAAAAAGATTAAACCAAATGAAAGATGTATTTTGCCCGAACCCAGGAGGTGCTTTTTATGCAATTGCAAAATTACCCATTGATGATAGTGATACTTTTTGTCAGTGGTTATTAGAAAGTTTCAATTATAATAATGCAACAGTAATGTTAGCACCAGCAACAGGTTTTTATGGAACTGCCGGTTTGGGAAAACAAGAAGTAAGGTTAGCTTATGTTTTAAATCTTGAATCAATAAATCTTGCAATGGATTGTTTAGAAAAAGCTTTAGAACAATATCCAAATAAAATAAATTAATCTACCTTAATTTTATACATCATTTATTTTAGTTACATGTACATTAAAAAAAATCTACCTTTTGCAATTGTAATTTTGTTTGCTTTTCTAATTTCATCTTGTCATAATACTCAAAATGATGAATTGTTTGAAGATGAAGCACATGAAATGTATGATGGCCCTGCTGAAAGAGCCAATCAAGAATTTGAACAAACCAAAGACCCTGCTTTAGGCAGAGTACCTATTGAAAGATTATGGGATGCTATGAATTTTACTATGGCACAAAAACAAGGTTTAACAACAGATAATGTAACTGGAATTTGGCAAGAA
>JANPAT010000005.1:0-1523 GCA_031430075.1 Chitinophagaceae bacterium
TTATTAATTCATTGGAACTTCGATTATCAGCAACTCACTAGCTGAGTTATTTTTTATTTCAAGAGCATCAACATCCCAAATGCCTATGGCATCTCGTTTTGAGAGCATATTACCATTTACTTCAACTTCACCTTCAACCACTAAAATATATACTCCATTACCTAATTTATTTATAGCATAACTTGTAGTAATATTTTCATCAAAATCGCCCATAGATATCCAAACATCTTGATAAATCCATAATCCTTCACTGCCAAATGGAGCTACAAGGTTTTGAAATTTATTTTTTTTGTCAATTGGGTCAAATGTTTTTTGATCGTATCGTGGTGTAACATTTTGTTTATTAGTAAAAATCCATAGTTGAAAAAGATTTACATCTTCTGTTTTACTATGATTAAATTCACTATGCATAATACCACTTCCTGCACTCATTACTTGAACATCATTTTTTTGAATTACACCATTACCGCCAGCATTATCTTTATGCTCTAATGCACCTTTTAAGGGAATAGTAATAATTTCCATATTATCATGAGGATGTTCACCAAAACCATAACCAGCTTTTACAATATCATCATTCAACACGCGTAGTTTTCCAAAATGTACTTTTTGTGGGTTGTACCAACCGCCAAAACTAAAACTGTGATGAGCATCTAACCAACCATGATTAGCATGACCTCTTTCATTTGCTTTGTGCAATATTGTTTTCATCATTTTTTATTTATATGTATGTACACGTATTAGTATAAAAAAAATTATTCTTTAATTCTCAATTTTTCTAATAAGCTATTTAAATTATTAGCATCATCTTCAGAAATTGAAATTACATTTTCCCAAATTAAGTTTAATGCTTCAGTTGCATTTTCTAAAACAGTAACTCCAGTTTTAGTTAATGCCATAACAGTTTGTCGTCCATCAACCTCACCCTGCCCTCTTTCAATCAAACTTTTACTTTCTAGTCTATCAATAATTCTTGGAACGTTAGAGTTTTTTTCAATCATTCTAGAGGCAATGTCTTTAACACACATTTTTTCAGGGTGCTTTCCTTTCAAAATTCTCAGCACATTATATTGCTCATGGGTTAAATCAAAATTTTTCAATCCCTTCGAGCTCATTGTTTTTAACCACCATGCAGTATATAAAACATTAAGACCTGCTCTTTGAACAGGGTTTTTAAATTTTGAACTTTTTAATGCTTCTTCTAATTTCACTTTGCAAATATACATGTATATACATATATTATCCAAATTTTATTTTCTCTCACTTAGAAAATGCTTTGAACTTAAATTTGTAGTATGTCATTAACATTCACTTTAGTTCAAACCAATTTGTTTTGGGAAGATAAAAAAGCAAATCTTTTAATGCTAGAAGATAAGATTTTAAATTTGAAAGAAAAAACTCAAATTGTAATACTACCTGAAATGTTTTCAACAGGATTTAGTATGCAACCAAAATTGCTTGCTGAAAAAATGGATGGTGAAACGATTGATTGGATGAAAAAAATAGCTTCCACAAAAAAAATA
>JANPAT010000006.1:0-9461 GCA_031430075.1 Chitinophagaceae bacterium
TACGAGTATGTTAGTACAGATTCAGTTGCAAGAACAAACAGATATAAAATTACTGTAAGACAATACCTCTCTTGTTCATCAGTTGGTGCACAAATTGATCAACAAATATATTTAGGCATTTTTGATGGGGCCAACAACAACCTCTTACAAAACTTAACAGTTCCATTATCTTTTACAGATAGACCAAGCATTACAACATTTGATCCTTGCATCAATCCAACACCAGCACCTGGTTCTGTTTGTTATAGAATTGATGCTTATGTTGTTACAGTAAATTTACCATTTAATAATGCAGGATATCTTTTAGCTGTTCAAAGATGTTGTAGAATAGCTGGTATAAATAATGTAGTAGGTTCTAGCACTGTTGGAGTTACTTATTTTAATAGCATACCTTCTAATATTTTAAACAATAATTATTCAAATAATAATAGCCCCATTTTTCAACAAAAAGATACCGTTATTATTTGTCAGACTACTCCATTTACTTTCGATTTTTCTGCAACAGATTTAGATGGTGATTCTTTAGCTTATACTTTTTGTGATGGCTTACAAGGAGGTAGTGCAGGAACTGGAGGAGCTCAACCTAATCCACCAGCAAATCCACCATATCAATCTATAAATTATATTCAAGGATATTCTGGCAGTTCACCATTAGGGCCTCAAGTTACCATAAATCCAAAAACAGGGTTAATTTCTGGAATTGCACCAAGTACAAATGGTGATTATGTTATAGCTGTTTGTGCTTTAGAGTATAGAAATGGTATCAACATTGGAATTACAAAAAAAGAAATTCATATTAATGTTGCCAATTGTCAACTTTCAGCAGCAAAGCTAAATCCCACTTATGTTACCTGTGATGGATTTAATTTACAATTTCAAAACGAATCAAGTGCAGCAGGCATTACATCTTATAAATGGTATTTTGGAGATGGGAATACAGATACAGTTCCAACCCCACCTCATACTTATGCAGATACTGGTGTTTATAATTTAAAATTAGTTGTTGCCACTGCAGGTGGTTGTAGAGATTCTGCCAATGCAATTGTAAAAATATTTCCTGGCTTTGTTCCCAGTTTTAGTGTTACAGGTTATTGCTATCAAAATCCTTTTTTATTCAAGAATACAACCTTTGCTCAGTATGGATTTGTAGATAGTTTACATTGGGATTTTGGTGAAAGCACTGTAAACACTGATACTTCAACACTTCAAAATCCATCATACACTTATCCAACATCAGGACAAAGAACTGCTTTACTCTATGCAAGAAGTTCGAAGGGGTGTGAAGATACCGTAACAAAAGTTGTGAATGTTTTAGATAAACCCAGCATTAATTTAGCTTTTAGAGACACACTAATTTGCAGCATAGATACTGTTCCATTACTTACAACATCAAATGGTACAACATTTTTATGGACACCAAACTATAATATTCTCAACCAGAATTCATTAAACCCCATTACGTTTCCTAAAGATACCACAACATATGTTTTAACTGTTTCGGATAATGGTTGTATAAACAAAGATTCTATAACAGTTAATGTGCTTGATTTTATAACTGTTGATGCTGGACCTAATGCTAATGTATGTTTAACCGACACTTTCACATTTACAACAAACAGTTTTGCATTAAGTTATTTATGGACACCTTCAACAACTCTTAATGATTCTACTTTAAAATTTCCAAAAGCAGTTCCTATGGATCTAGTTACAAAATATTATGTAAAAGCCAATTTAGGTAAATGTCAAGATAGAGATTCTATTACACTTTTCACTTTTCCATATCCTCAAGCAATTGCTTTTACAGATACATCAATTTGTAGAACAGAAAGTGTTATGATACATGGCCTAAATGTTAGTGAAAATTTTAAGTGGAGTCCAACAAATTCTTTAAATAATCCATTTAGCTTAAACCCTATTGTCACACCAGATAATACAACAAAATATATTTTTACGGCATTTAATTCTTCAGGTTGTTTAAAATCTGTTTCAGACACTGTTACAGTAAATGTTGTACAGCCTTTTACTGTAAATATTGGAAACGATACAACTATTGTTATTAACCAACCTTTACAGCTTTTTGCAAATGTTGTTGATAATATCAATAAAAGTTTTATATGGTCTGCAAATCCGGGTTCTGCAATTAGTAATTTAAATAATATCAATATACAAAATCCTGTTGCAAGTTTTCAAACAAATTTTGATAGTATTTTTTTAATAGTAAAAGCATTTACTAAAGAAGGTTGTTTTGCAACCGATCAGAAAAAAGTTATAGTATTTAAAACTGCACCTGAAATATTTGTACCCTCTGCATTTTCTCCAAATGGAGATGGAAGAAACGATTTTATAAAGCCAATTGCAGTTGGACTAACTAAATTAGATTATTTTAATATTTATAATCGTTTAGGTCAATTAATATTTAGTACCACAACAATTGGTGCAGGCTGGGATGGCAGAATTAATGGTAAATTACAAGATTCTGGAACTTTTGTTTACTCCACTCAAGGAGTAGATTTTTTAGGAAACACTATAAATAAAAAAGGAACTATTGTATTAATTCGCTAAAATTATCTACAAAAAATCATAACTTTTTTCTGCTTTCAATAAGTTAACTTTGCAAACTTTAATAGCAGTAAATATTCAATGGTTAATCTAAATAAAAAAACAAAAATTAAAAACAACATCTTACCTCTAAAATCTTAAATCTAAAATAATATGGCAGATATTTTCGAAAAATTAATTAAAAATTATGGACCTCTGGGTCAGCATAGAGAAAGAGCACATGGATATTTTTCTTTTCCAAAATTAGAAGGTGAAATTAATAGCAGAATGATGTTTCGTGGAAAAGAAATGATTGTGTGGAGTTTGAATAACTATTTAGGTTTGGCTAATCATCCAGAAATTAGAAAGGTAGATACTGAAGCAACACAACAATTTGGATTAGCTTACCCAATGGGTGCAAGAATAATGAGTGGTAATAGCAATTACCACGAACAATTAGAAGCAGAGTTAGCTGCATTTGAAAAAAAGGAAGATGCCATTTTAATGAACTTTGGTTATCAAGGCATCATGAGTGCTATTGATGCCATTTGTGGACGACATGATGTTATTGTATATGATGCAGAAAGTCATGCTTGTATTATTGATGGCTTAAGATTACATCCTGGTCATAGATATGTATTTAAACACAACGATATTGAAGATTGTACAAAACAATTAGAACGTGCAACAGCATTAATTGAAAAACAAAAAACTGGTGGTATTTTATTAATTACTGAAGGCGTTTTTGGCATGGCTGGAGATCAGGGAAAACTAAAAGAAATTGCTGCTTTAAAAAATAAATTTGATTTTAGATTGTTGGTAGATGATGCACATGGCTTTGGAACCTTAGGTAAAACAGGTGCTGGTGCTGGTGAAGAACAAGATTGCCAAAATGAAATAGATTTATACTTTTCTACTTTTGCAAAATCAATGGCAAGTATTGGTGCATTTATTGCAGGACCAAAAGCTATTATAGATTATATCAGATACAATATTCGATCACAAATTTATGCAAAGAGTCTTC
Organism: Chitinophagaceae bacterium; assembly: GCA_031430075.1. Classification (GTDB taxonomy): domain Bacteria; phylum Bacteroidota; class Bacteroidia; order Chitinophagales; family Chitinophagaceae; genus CAIVPM01. The sequence continues at coordinate 3,563 of JANPAT010000006.1, forward strand.
CAATGCCAATAGTAATAGGCAATCTGAAAAGATTAGAGATGCTGAGAACTATGCCAGAACTCAAAGATAAATTATGGAGCAATGCATTAAAACTTCAAAATGGCTTAAAAGAAAGAGGTTTTGATATTGGTGCAACTAATACTCCAGTAACTCCAGTTTACATGAAAGGTGGTGTTGAAGAAGCCGCTGTAATGTGTATTGATTTAAGAGAAAATTATCAAGTATTTGCTTCAATTATTTTGTATCCAGTAATACCTAAAGGTCATATAATTTATCGTTTAATTCCATCAGCAATTCATACAGAAGCAGATATTGAACAAACCTTAAAAGCATTCAGTGAAACAAAAGCAAAACTTGATGCAGGTGCTTATAAAGTTGATGAAGTACCCAATATGGCAGATGCATAAATTAAATTTCATCAAAAAAATTCTTCAAAAAATATGTGCTTTAAAGTACATATTTATGTTTAAAAACATCTTATAACAAAACATAAACTTTGCTTCGCTAGCATTCAATTACATTTGCAGCTATATGAAATCGGGATTTGTAAACATTTTTGGTAAACCCAACGCTGGCAAAAGCACATTATTAAATGCTTTACTTGGAGAAAAGCTGGCCATAGTTTCGCCAAAAGTGCAAACTACTCGTCATCGTATCAAAGGATTTTTAAGTAAACCCAATGAGTACCAAATTGTTTTTAGCGATACTCCAGGAATAATTGAATCGAAATATAAGCTTCATGAGAGAATGATGGCAGCTGTTAAAAGTGCTTTAGAAGATGCTGATGTTGCTTTGTTAATTGCAGATGTGAATGATGATTTTGATGAATTAGATGCTATGTTTTCATCATTAAAATTAAAAATTCCAACGCTACTTATCTTAAATAAAATTGATCAAGCACATAATGGCAGAATAGCTGATGCTGCTAACTTTTTTGCTGATAAATCGTATGCAAATAAATTGATTAAAGTTTCTGCATTACATCAACATCATCTTCCAAAATTACTCAATGCAATTATAGAATTATTGCCAGAGGGAGTACCTTTTTATAGTGAGGATGATTTAAGTGATTTACCAACAAAATTTTTTGTAAGTGAATTGATCAGAGAAAAAGTGTATCAATTGTTTCATGATGAAATTCCATATCATGTTGCAGTGATGATTAATGAATATAAAGAAAAAGATACCTTAGTTAAAATACAAGCTGATATTGTAGTTCAAAGAGAAACTCAAAAAGCAATTATCATTGGTCAGAATGGAAGTATGATTAAACAGCTTGGCACTTTAGCAAGACAGGATATTGAAAAATTTATTTCGCAAAAAGTATTTTTAGAATTATTTGTAAAAGTTAAACCGAAATGGAGGGATAACGAATTACAGTTAAAAGAATTTGGATATTAAATAATTAGTGTTTAATGATTAATGTAAGAAGAAGGTAAAACAATTTTCTAAAAAATATTAATCATTAAACGTTGAACATTAAACGTTGATATGAGTTACACAGTTGCAATAGTAGGCAGACCCAATGTGGGTAAAAGCACTTTCTTTAATCGTTTATTAGAAGAAAGAAAAGCAATAGTTGATGATGTGAGTGGCGTTACAAGAGATAGACAATATGGAATTTGTGAATGGAATGGTAAAACCTTTAATGTTATTGATACTGGTGGTTTTGTACCCCATACATTAGATATTTTTGAAACAGAAATTCGTAAGCAAGTAAAGATTGCAATTGCAGAAGCAGACGCCATAATTTTTATGGTTGAAGTGGCTACAGGTATTACTGTTTTAGATGAAAATATGGCAACAATGTTGCGTCAAACCAACAAGCCTGTTTATGTAGTTGTTAATAAAGTAGATAACCCACAACGCCAATTAGAATCTGCAGAATTTTATAGTTTAGGTTTCGAAACAATTTATAATGTAAGTAGTTTAAGTGGTAGTGGTACTGGTGAGGTTTTAGATGCTATTACTGCAAGAATTGATCTAAAAGATGCTAATGCAGGTGATAATTCTGGATTACCAAAATTTTCAATAATTGGTCAGCCAAATGTGGGTAAATCATCTTTATTAAATGCACTAATTGGAGAAGAAAGAACTATTGTAAGTGATATTGCAGGAACCACTAGAGATTCAATTCACACCCATTATAATTTATTCAACAAAGAATTTATTTTAATAGATACGGCTGGTATTAGAAAGAAAAATAAAGAGAAAGATGATTTAGAATTTTATTCAGTAATTCGTGCCATAAAAGCTATGGATGAAGCAGATGTTTGTATGTTAGTTGTTGATGCAGAAAATGGATTAACAGCACAAGATGTAAGCATATATAGTTTAGCTGCTAGAAAAGGCAAAGGCATTGTTGTACTAGTTAATAAATGGGATTTAGTTGAAAAGGAAACCAATACAGCAAAAGATTACGAGAAAAAATTAAAAGAAAAATTAGCCCCTTTTAATGATGTACCAGTATTGTTTATTTCGGCAAAAGATAAAACGAGAATTTTTAAAGTAATAGAAATCGCATTACAAGTTTTTGATGCAAAAAGTAGAAGAATACCAACATCAAAATTGAATGAAGTAATGTTGAAAGCAGTGGAGAATTATCATGCACCAGTAGTTCGTGGACATTCAGTGAAAATTAAATTTATTACTCAATTACCTACACATGTTCCATCGTTTGCATTTTTTACCAATTTTCCTGATGACATTAAAATGCCATACAAAAATTATTTAGAAAATCAATTAAGAAATCATTTTGATTTTAAAGGTGTTCCTGTGAGATTATTTTTTAGGAAAAAATAAATAACCTATCTGTTTTCAGATAAGCTATTTATTAACTAGTGGATTTTTTATTTATTTAAATTGAATAAACTTTCTACAAATTCTTTCTTATCAAAAACTAATAAGTCCTCCATTCTTTCTCCTATGCCAATAAATTTTACTGGTATTTTAAATTGGTGAGCGATTGCTAAAACAACACCACCTTTTGCGGTGCCATCAAGCTTTGTTATGGTTAACGAATTGATAGGTGTTACAGCTGTAAATTGTTTTGCTTGTTCAATGGCATTTTGCCCTGTACTTCCATCTAACACTAACATAATTTCATCTGGTCCATTGGGCAATATTTTTTGAATCACTCTTTTAATTTTTGATAGCTCATCCATCAAATGAACTTTATTGTGCAATCTTCCTGCAGTATCAATAATTACTACATCAGATCCTTTAGCAATAGCACTTTGAACTGTATCAAAAGCAACAGCACTCGGGTCGCTACCCATTTTTTGTTTTACAATTGGCACACCTACTCTTTCACTCCATATTGTTAATTGATCAACTGCAGCTGCACGAAAAGTATCGGCAGCACCCAGTAAAACATTATATCCTGCTTTTTTATAATTGTATGCTAATTTACCAATTGTTGTAGTTTTTCCCACTCCATTTACTCCCACAACTAAAATTACATAAGGCTTTTTATTTGTATCAATTTCAAAATTTTTATATGCCTCATCTTGTTGGTTAACTAATACATCTTGAATTTCATTTTGTAAAAATGTATTCAGCTCATCAGTACCTAAATATTTGTTTTGTTTAACTCTTTTTTCAATTCTATCAATAATAGCCAAAGTAGTTTCAACACCAACATCTGCAGTTAATAGGGCTTCTTCTAATTGGTCTAATACATCTTCATCAACAACAGTTTTACCAGCAATTGCTTTAGTGATTTTTGTTAAGAAATTTTCTTTAGTTTTTGTTAATCCAGCATCTAAAGTTTCTTTCTCTTTTTTACCAAATAATTTATCGAAAAAGCTCATAGTTATTTTTTACAAGATGAAATGAAGATAGTTGATTAAAAAAAAGCTCTTCCGAAATGTTCAGAAAAGCTTTGTTTTAAAATTTTAGAAGAAGAATTATTTACTCGCTAAAAAATCACTGATTTTATCTTTGTGTATAATTGCTTCTTTAAAAGTATATGCACCAGTTTTTGGGCTACGCACAGATTTAATAACTTTTGTCCAATTTTTTGCTTCAGATGCTGCTTTTTGGTCTTTAGTTTTAATCGCGGTTTTTGCTGCTTTTGCCATCTCGTATTATTTTTTTTGTTGTTTGATTAACTATAGAAAAATAGTGATCAAAATATTATTTAATTTCTTTGTGTACAGTTACTTTTTTTAATAAAGGGTTGTACTTTTTTAACTCCAAACGCTCTGGAGTATTTTTTTTGTTTTTTACAGTAATATATCTGCTAGTACCAGCTAAACCTGTTGCTTTATGCTCGGTACATTCTAATATTACTTGAACTCTGTTTCCTTTTTTTGCCATTGTTAAAATTTTTAAGGTTTGTTAACCTAATAATCGAATTAAATTTTTGCACCAGCGGCTCGCATGCCTTTAAGCACTACAGACAAACCATTTTTATTTATAGTTCTAATTGCTTCTGCAGAAACTTTTAAAGTAACCCAACTATATTCTTCAGCAAAAAAGAAACGCTTGGTTTGTAAATTTGGTAGAAATCTTCTTTTGGTTTTAATGTTAGAATGTGAAACACTGTTTCCAACCATTGGCTTTTTACCTGTAACCTGACATACTCTTGCCATAACAATAATAATTTTTATCCGATTTTTTCGGATTGCAAAAGTAAGGAGTTGAAATTAATTCTCAATAATATCTTTTACTTTTTTATTCACTATTTAAGAAAATTACCCTTTTAATAAAAAAACTTAATAACAACTGCTTAAGTAACCAATAGTTTCATTGAAAATGAAGTTATAATACTATTTCGACAATAAACACTACCTTTTTTCGTTTAAATACTATTGTAGATGTTCTATCTATAATCAATCCCCCACCCTAAAAGGAAGCAAAAATCCGTTTTTTGATCTGTCTTAATACAAAAGTTGTATTCATTAACACATCAATCATCAACCCTTAAACTAAGGTTTACTTACCCTAAACCTAAAAATGTACTGTAAAGTACTTTTCTTGTTTATCCTACTCTACTAAAGATTAAAATCTTGGGTGATGATTATACATATAAAACAATACAACATGTTACAGAAATTTACCAGAATGTTAATCGTTTCGGTTCTACTTATTATTAATACAATTGGCTTTGCTAATATTATAGATGCAAATCCAGTTATTAAAACTTCAACTAAGTATAGAACAATTAGTATTGATTTAAACAACCACAATCAAAATTTAAATTTTCAGGGATTGTGTTGTGGAAATCCTTCTATCTCTACTACTGGTTCATCAACAATTTGTGTTGGAGGTAGTATTACATTAACCTCATCTTATGCTAATGGAAATCAGTGGTATAAAGATGGTGCATTAATTTTTGGAGCAATAGGTCAAAATTTTGTAGCTACTTCTGGTGGCTCATATACTGTTATATTATATGATAATGGAAATTATTATGCATCATCACCTTTTGTAGTTTCTGTAAGTCCAAATCCAACTGTTTCTCCAATTATAGGTGTTAATACATTATGTACTGGCCAAAACTCAAATTTTTCAAACTCAACTCCTGGAGGTGTATGGAGTAGTGATAATACTAGTATTGCAACAGTTAATAGTAGTACAGGATTAGTAACTGGTATAACCCCTGGAACAACAAATATTAATTATACTGTAACTAATTCAAATGGTTGTAGTACAACAGTTTCACAACAAGTAACTGTATATCAAAGTCCAACACCATCTCCTATTGTAGGGCCTTCAAACATTTGTATTGGTAGTCCGGTTTATTTTACTAGTAGCCCTAGTGGAGGAGTTTGGTTAAGCACAAATACTGGAGTTGCTACTGTAAATAGTAATGGCTTAGTTACTGGAGTTTCTTTAGGAAATGCAACAATATGTTATACCGTTACAAATAGTAATGGCTGTAGTAAATTGGTTT
>JANPAT010000007.1:0-3225 GCA_031430075.1 Chitinophagaceae bacterium
CATTCGTTTAGCCCCTATAGCTAATGCAATTGTTATAACAGTTGGTAGAGCTTCTGGTATTGCAGCAACTGCAACTGAAATGGCTGTAAGCAGCATTTGTATTGGCTTTTCACCACGTAATAAACCAACAAAATAAAGTAGAATGCAAATGACAATTACTATTAATGATAATTTTTTACCAAAATCACTTAAGCGATTTTGTAATGGAGTTTGACTTTCTTTTTCTTGCAATAGTTGAGCAATTCTACCAATTTCTGTATTCATACTAGTGGCAACTACAATTCCTTCACCACGTCCATAAGCAACAATAGTACTTTTGAATGCCATATTTTTTCTATCTCCAAGTGCTGTATTTTTTTCGGTGAGAGGAGTGGTATTTTTTTCAGCTACCAACGATTCTCCTGTAAGAGATGATTCTTCAATTTTTAGTGAATGTGTTTCTGTTAGACGAATATCAGCAGGAACTAAATTTCCAGCTACTAATAAAATAATATCTCCTGGTACAATCTCAGCAGATTCTATTTCAATATTTTTTCCTTCTCTTCGAACAGTAGCTATAGATGCTGACATTTTTTTTAAGGCAGCCATTGCTTTTTCTGCTTTATACTCCTGTACAAAACCAATAATTGAATTTAGAAAAACAATAATTAAAATAACAATCGCATCTTTTATATCGCCTATAGATACTGATACAATTGCAGCTATAAGTAATATTATTATCATTACATTTTTAAACTGTTCGAGAAAAAGAACGTAAATAGGTTTTTTCTTTTTTTCTGCAAGTTCATTTCTACCAAATTCTAATAATCGCTCTTTTGCCTGAGTAATATTTAAACCATCTACAGTTGTTTGAAGTTGTTGTTGAATTTCGTTGATTTGTTGAAGATAGTAGTTCATTTTTTTTGTAGGTCTCTAAACAATAATATTAAAAAATAAAATATGTAGTAATCTTAGCTGGTTGATTTTAGCAAGTTGTGTAATGGTTTTAAATCGTCAATATGGCCTGAAATAATTTTTAACATTGCTACAAAAGGCAGAAATAAAATCATTCCAGAAATACCCCAAATCACTGCACCTATGAAAATAGTGGTTAGCGTAACAAGTGTATTTATGCCCAATTGTTTTCCAACAATATAAGGGAAAATAATATTTGCTTCAAGATATTGAACTACTACAAAAATACCCATTACAGCAACTGCATAAAGTGGATTGTTAGTTTCAATCCATGCCATTGACATTGGCAATAATGCACTAATAATAATTCCAAAATAGGGAATTATGGTCATAAAAGCAGCTGTTATTCCAAACAAAATTGCATAATCTATTCCCAAGATTAAAAGACCAATGCTGTTCAAAACTCCTACAATAATGTAAACCCATAACATGCCTTTTATATAATTAAAATAGGTTTGAATGGTTTCAGAGATTACTTTATATAAGTTTTCTTTTTGTTTTTTGGGAATTAATGAACCAACAAAATCAACAAGTTTTTCTCTATAAAAAAGAATTAAATAGGAATATATTGGTAAAATAATAATATAAAATAATGTTTCAGTAGCTACTGAAAAAAACTTTGAAAGGTGATTGCCAATATTTGCTACAAAATTTTTAACTGTTGAATCAACTACGCTATTTTGTTCAATTATTGACAATCCAAAAGAAGTATCAATCCAATTCTGAACTTTTAAAAGTAATTGATTTAATCGAATTGCTATTTCTGGAAGTTCTTTGTTTAGTACTTGGAGCTGTAATATAAAAATAAAAATTATTGTACTCAAAATAACTGCAACTATAAAAATAGAAATAGCAATTGCAATGGAACGGGGTACTTTTTTATTTTCGAGTTTTTTGCAAATTGGGTAAATAATCAAGGCGATTAAAAATCCATAAGAAAATGGAATTAAAAACCCTTTTAGGATAATTAGCAACGCAATTATCAAAACAATTAAAAAGAGAGGTTGTATTATTTTTGTTATTTTTTCCATATTATTTTTTGCCTTTTAAACTTGTTTTTTTATATAGTATCTTTTTCTATATTTTTCAACAATAATTTTGGTAGTAAAATAAACTAACAAGCTCATTATTCCACTTACTATTATTGAACCTAATAATAATACTAAACTAGTGTTGCTTATATTTTCTTTCCAGTTTTCGAGGTTGAACTCTATTTTAGTTTTTAGAATAGCTGCTCCAACTTTATAACTTAACACCATAAAAAATGGACTTGTAAAAGGGTTCGAAATAGTACTTAAAGCCAATGCAGAAATTAAATTAAATTTTATAAATTTGTTTAACAAAATAACCAACGGCATTCCAAATCCAAATGTTGGAAACACACTAATAAACGCCCCAATACTAGCTCCCAATGAAATTTCTGTTGTACTATCTCTTGCTCTTGCAAGTTTTATAAAAAATAACTTTAGCCATTTGATAAATTTTATTTTTTTCATTCTAATAAAACTTAAAAAAACGTTTTCGTGGAATGTAAGTGCCAATTATTAATACAATACGAACAAAATAGTAGGCAATAAAATTTCTAAATTGTCTAAAAATTCCGTTTCTTTTTTCAAGAGTTTCAAAAGTTATATTGTTACATTGTTTAATGATATAATTCAAATGTAGTGATACTTTTTCTGTAAATAAATTGGAATTAATAGCAACATTCATTTCGATACTTCCATAAGAACTTAAATGGTTTAGATTGAACGAACCAATTGTAGTCCAATTACCATCAACAATAGCCAATTTTGCGTGTAATACAGATTTTTTCCATTCGTATAGTTCAATTCCTTGTTTAAGAAATGAGTTATACAAGTACTTTGTTGCCCACATTGCAATTGGTAAATCTGATAAACTTGATAGAACTATTTTTATTTTTACTTTTTTTCTTGAAGCAATCTTCAATACATTTCGTAATCTTTTGCTTGGCAAAAAATAGCTTGCTACAATAATAATTTCGTTATTTGCTTTTTGAAAAGTACGGGTATATGCATTGCTAATTTCATTTTTTCTTTTTAACCAATCATTTTGTAGTATTTTAACAGATACATCTTTATTTGTAAAAAGTGGTTGTGATTTTAATTTAGATTTCTTAAAATAAATATTTGAACATAATTCTTGAAGTGGTTTACAAATGGCTTCATCTTTTATTTGAACAGCAAAATCTAACCAAGGAATTTCGGATAATGAACCTCGATATTTATCAGCTATGTTTATTCCACCAAT
>JANPAT010000008.1:0-8081 GCA_031430075.1 Chitinophagaceae bacterium
CTGCTGCAAAACCAACTGCCCAAAGAGCTTTAACGACTTGGAGAGAATCTGTGGGTATGAATTGGCCTGAAGGTGGAACTACAATGAGTCAAAACGTTGCAAATAATACCGAGAATATTATCATGTATGATAATACTAATAGTGGTGTAACACCTCTAGCCTCAGGTGTTTTGGCGGTTTGTTATTCTTATTTTAACAGGTGTTCAGGACAAGAACTTCAAAAAACTGCATTTGATATTATTGTAAGAAATACTGGTGTTTCATCAGGTTCAGCAAATTTTACAACAGGACCATGTAATCCAAGTTCTTCTGAAATAGATTTAGAAACTGTAATGTTACATGAATTAGGTCATGCTTTAAATTTAGGACATATTAATGATGGTACACAAGGTGTTTATCCTAATAATAATGTTAGTAAATTAATGCATTATGCAGTTAGTAATGGTGTGAAAAGAGTTTCACCAGATGCATCTTGTTATAGAGGTGCAATTTATTTGTGTGCACCTCAAGCAAACTCTTATGGAACTTGTTTATACTTAAATGAGATGACACAACTATCGTACACACCTGTTGTAAATGATGATTGTCCACTTAGCTTTCCATCATCTTCAACAAATATTGGCACAATAGTTAATTTCGATTTGGTTCATGCAACTAGCAATACAACTGCTGACCCACAATATCAAGATTTAGGTTGTACAGGAGCTGGAACTTCAGTTACTAACACACAATTTTATGCTTTAAAAACATCAACAAGTGGAACTTTAAGTATCACAGTTAGTGGATACACTACTACTCCATTAGGATTAAACCCATGCAATCCAAAAGGCATTGAATTAGCCTTGTATAAAGTAAGTTCTTGTCCTTTAGGTCAAAATTTTCCTTCTCCTGTTGCTTGCAGAACATTTATAACAAATGGTGCTCTAACAGATATTATAGGGTTATTAGCTAACACAGAATATTTATTAGTGGCCGATGGAATAGCTAATACAAAAGCAGTATTTACATTAACACTTAATGGTACAGCACTGCCGATAAAATTAACTTCATTTAGAGGTGAGGTTTTCAATAATAGAAATCAACTTTTCTGGACTGCAGAAATAACACCTGGAACCCAAAAAATTATTATTGAAAAAAGTACAGATGGTAACCGATTTGAGAACATTGGTGAATTAAGTGGAGATGAAATTCTAAAACCATCAAACAGTTTTAATGATTTTAAACCATCGATTGGAAATAATTATTATCGCCTTCAACTTCTATCAAACACAGGCGAAAAAGAATATTCAAATACCATTGTTTTAAGAAGAAACGACAAGTTCTTATTTTCTGTGAATCCTAATCCTATTAAGGGTTTTGCCAATGTTCAACTTTCAACAGAAACTCCTGGAGAATATAGTATTGAAATATTTAGTTTATTAGGCAAAAAAGTATTTAGATCAATAATTAATACAACAAATTCTACTACAAATACAAAACTAAATTTATCTAACTTGAGTGGAGGTATGTATCAATTGATAGTTTTAGATAAAAATTCTAACCGAATAGCAACTCAATCAATCATTATAGAAAAATAAATTTAAACTAACTTTAAGGTTCGAGAAATCTCGAACCTTTTTTATTTTAAAGAAACGAAAATGACAATTACAATTTTTGGGGCTAAGACAATTGTTGGTAGAAGATTAGTAAAAATGGCTTTAGCAAAAAATTATATTGTGAAAGCTTTTGATAGGAATATCGAAGACTTAATAGACTCTGATTTACGTGATGATAATTTTATTGCAATAAAAGGTTATGTTTTTGATAAAAATGAAGTTCTTAAAGCTGTAAAAGAAAGTGATGCTATTGTTTCTTGTATAGAAGGTAGTAAAAATAGTACTGATAAATCGAGAAGTTTAGGATTGAAAAATATTATTGAAGCAATGCAAAAGGCAGATGTAAATAGAATTGTAGCAATGAGTGGAATTGGTATTTTAAATTATGATGAAGAAAGATTGGCAATTGAAATGGAAGATTTCCCTGAAGAATTGAAAGAAGTTTCTTCTGAACATTTAATAGCTTACAAATATTTAAAATCAACCAATTTAGACTGGACCTTAGTTTGTGCTTCGAATATTATTGACAAAGATTTTACTGCAAATTATGAAGTAAAAGAAAATTATTTATCGGATCAATCAAACTCAAATGTAAATGCAGGAGATATTGCAGATTTTATTTTGAAAGTAATTCAAGAAAAATCTTATATCAAATCGCGTGTAGGTATTAGCATAAAGAGTTAAGAAAATTTACAAACCTTACTAGGACAAGTTTTACCCAAAATACAATTATCGCAAATCACAAATATATTTTCAGCAAATTGTTTGCTTACGATAAATCTTTTTTTATTTACCTCTAACTCTATCGAGCCATCATACTCTTCAATTGCAACAACTTTAATTAGTGTGTTAATTTTTAAATTTAATTTTTGAACGTATTGCAAAAAGTTTTTGCTATTTTCTTTAACTGCAACCATTTTGCAAGATTTGCCAATTACTACATCAGCTAAAGTGAATTTAAATTGAATTCTAAAATTTCCATTAGCATCTGGAATGATATCTCCATGAGGATCAAATTGTGGAAAATTTAAAAATTTATCTAATTTATCAATCAACTTATTCGATTGAATATGCTCTAACTGTTCTGCAACCTCATGCACTTCATCCCAAGTAAATTCTAACTTCTCAAACAAAAATGTTTCCCAAAGTCTATGCCTTCTAATGGTTTCAATAGCATATGCAGAACCTTGTTGGGTTAAACTTATTTTGCCATATTTTTTATAATCAACTAATTTTTTTTCTTTTAGCTTTTTTAACATGTCATTAGCAGTGGCAGGTTTTACGGCTAAATGAGCAGCTAATTCATTTGTTCCCACAGCAGCTTTTCCTTTAAACACCAATGTAATTTGAAGTATTGCCTTTAAATAATTTTCTTCTGTAAATGATAACATATTACAAATATAAAATAATATACAAACAAATTATGTTAGATTTGCCTAACTTATTTAATTTTGCTATTCGTACTTCTATTATGCAACTAAAAATTTTATTATTTACTCTTTGCTTTGTAACTATACAAGTTAATGCACAAAATGAATCTATCATTGGAGTGGTTAAAAGCAATAATGAAATTATTTCGAATGCAACTATTAGTATTGAAACTAAAAAAATAGTTACTAAAACTGATAGTTCAGGGAAATTTCAAATAAATAATTTGGCAAAAGGTGCATATCAATTAAAAATAAGTGCAATAGGTTTTGAAACTTTACACAAAAAAATTGTTGTTCCTAATTCAACAAATAATAACATACATGTTGAATTAAAAAAAGCATATAATCAATTAGATGATGTTGTAATTACTGGCACTTTAAAAGTAATCAATAGACTTGAAAGTCCAGTTCCTGTTGAAGTGTATAGTCCAAGCTATTTCAAAAAAAATCCAACACCTAATATTTTCGAAGCTTTACAAAATGTAAATGGGGTAAGGCCTCAATTAAATTGTAACATTTGCAATACCGGTGATATTCATATCAATGGATTGGAAGGGCCATATACAATGGTGCTAATAGATGGTATGCCAATTTTGAGTAGTTTATCAACAGTTTATGGTTTATCAGGAATTCCAAATAGCTTAATTGAAAGGGTGGAAATAGTTAAGGGCCCTGCATCTTCTTTATATGGAAGTGAAGCAGTAGGTGGCATAATCAACATCATTACAAAAAAACCAACTAATGCTCCAAGATTATCATTTGATGTTATGAACACCAGTTGGAATGAATTAAACACAGATATTGGCATAACCATGCAGTTTAAAAAAAATATATCTGTTTTAACTGGAATTAATTTTTTTAAGTTTAATAATATAGTAGATAATAACAACGATAATTTCACAGATGTAACTTTACAAAATAGGATTTCTGTTTTCCAAAAATTCAATATTCAAAGAAAAAATAACAAACTATTTTCTTTTGCTTTAAGATATTTTAATGAAGATAGATGGGGTGGAGAAACCAGATGGAATAAGAGCTATAGAGGTTCTGATAGTATTTATGCTGAAAGCATTTATACTAATCGTTGGGAAATGATTGGTAATTATCAATTACCTACAAAAGAGAAATTATTTTTAGCTTTTAGTTATACCAATCACGAACAAGATAGCAGATACGGTACCACAATATTTGATGCAACACAAAAAATATTTTTCTCACAATTAACCTGGGATAAATCATTCAAAAAACATGATCTTTTAGCCGGAATTGCAATTAGAAAAACATTTTATGATGATAATACCATTGCCACATACAATACTTTAACTAAAACTAATGAACCAAACATCACATGGCTGCCAGGAGTATTTATTCAAGATGAAATTAGCATAAATGAAAACCATAAATTATTATTAGGAGCTAGATTTGATAACAATTCTTTACATGGAAATATTTTTACACCACGCATTGCTTACAAATGGAAAATTAACGAATTAAACATTGTTAGAGCTAATGCTGGAACTGGTTTTAGAGTGGTTAATCTTTTTACTGAAGAACATGCAGCATTAACAGGTGCAAGAATTGTTGAAATTAAAAATGAATTAAATCCTGAACGATCGTATAACGTAAACTTGAATTATTTAAAGAAAATTTTCTCAAATAATGGCTCTTTCATCAACCTAGAATTTTCGGCATGGCTAACTTATTTTAATAATAGAATTGTTGGCGATTATGAAACTGACCCAAACAAAATTATTTTCGATAATATAAAAGGATATGCATTAAGCAAAGGAATAACCACAAATATTGATTGCAATTTTAGCAATGGTTTAAAAATAATAACTGGTATTACTTTAATGAACGTAAGTACAACAAATAATAATATTACTCAACAACAAATTTTAACTGAAAAGTTTTCTGGCACTTGGGCAGTTTCATATAAAATCAATAGAGCAAATTTGAATATTGATTATACTGGAAATATATACGGCCCTATGAGATTACCATTATTAAGTGATTTAGATCCTAGACAGCCTTACGCTCCTACTTGGAGTATTCAGAATATTCAATTAACTTTTTCTGGCATAAAAAATATTGAAATTTATGGAGGAGTTAAAAATTTATTGAATTTTACTCCGAATAAAAATAATCCATTTATAATAGCTCGTTCTCATGATCCATTCGATAAGAATGTTATTTTTGGTAGCGATGGAAAAGTTGTTGCAACTGCAGAAAATCCATATGCTTTAACATTCGATCCTAGTTATGTTTATGCTCCCAACCAAGGCATCAGAGCATTTTTAGGAATAAGATATACCATTAAATAAAATGAAGCAGTTAAAATACATTTCAACTTTAATTCTAATTTTCTTGTCAACTTCATTTGTGCATGCACAAATGAAATTTGTAGAATTTAAAGATTTAGATAGTTTGCAAAAAAATCATGCTAAACCAACTATAGTATTTATTCATACAGATTGGTGCAAGTATTGTCTGGCTATGCAACAAAGTACATTTAAGAATAAAGAAATTATTGAAAACATTAATAATAATTTTTATTTTATACAGTTCAATGCTGAGGAAAAAAGAGATATAAATTTTTTAAATAAAATATATCATTTTCAACCAAATGGTGTAAATAATGGTGTACACGAATTGGCTAAATTTTTAGGAAATAAAAAAGAAGAATTAATTTATCCTACTGTTTGCTTTTTAAACAATTTATCTCAAATTGAATTTCAAATTCAAGGTTTTGTTTCAATTAAGCAAATGATGTATTTATTACAGAAATTTCAAAGTAATTAAATGCTTAAACTTATCGACCATTTGGTAATGGAATAACAGGTAAGCTTTCATTACCCTCATCACTGACTGATTGTACTCCAAAAAAATAATTGTCTTTAGAATAAGGCAAATCAATTTTAGTTTTAGAGGTAAATATTTTCTTTTGCCAAACAGAACTAGTTGTTTCTCGCATAACAACATAATATCCTTTTACATTTCCAGATTTTGGTGCTTTCCAAAACAAATTAGTAAAGTTGGTTAATTTTTTAGTTTCAACTCTAACATCAATAGGTACAGATGGAGCTTTTGCCAAATTAGCTAAATTGGCTAAGTTCAAACAGGTATTTTTTCTCAAATATTCATAATCAACAAACTCAGGTAAATCTCCATACTGAATACCATTTTCTAATCTCACATCTTGATGTTGTTGGTTATAATTTTCATTCAATTCAGTAATTCTTACAGCAGGAAAACCACGTAGCACAAAGGGTGTATGATCTCCACCACGCAAAAAACGATCATTTCTATACACCATCATCACTTCTAAATTATCAACATAACGTTCTCCAACTTCTTTAATATATCGGGCTAATTGTCTAGATTTTCCATCATTTTCTAATCCTAAATTTCTTAATAAAGTTGCATTTCTTCCAGTATCTAAAACAGAAATGCCTTCACTAAACACTCTAACTTTATTATTATTGATATTATTGGTTTCGTTGCTATTGTTACTTCCCATAATATCATTATTCAACACTGCATCAATAATCCAATTTTCTTTTTTAGCTTTTTCAGCCATAAAATTAGCTCCTAACAATCCTTGTTCTTCTCCACTCACAGCAACAAAAATTATTGTAGCAGGAAAACTTTTTTTACTCATTATCCTTGCACTTTCAATAACAGCAGCCACTCCGCTTGCATCATCATTTGCACCTGGGGCATCTCCTACTCTATCCATTTCATTACTTCTTCTACTATCTAAATGTCCACTAATAATAAAAATTCTTTTATCACTAGTATCAGTTCCTTCTAACCTAGCCACAACATTTCCTAAAAGTGTTGGTGCGTCAATTCTTCTATTGTCTTTAGCAAGTGTAATGGTATCAATAAAACTAGATAAACGTCCATTAGATTTTTTTGCAAATTCTTTAAATTTACTCAATACCCAATTTCTTGCAGCACCAATTCCCTTGGAGTTATTATTTTGTACACTAAGTGTGTGCCTTGTGGCAAAAGAAACTAATGAATAGATATAAGTTTTTAATGAATCAGAAGAAACTTCTGCAACCATTTTTTCAATGAATGGATCTTTATTAATTATTACTTGAGCATTTAATTGGCTAAGAAGGCAAATACAAATAATTAAACCAAGTATTTTTTTCATCTTTTTTATTTTGTGCTAAAATAATGGATTAACCATATTCTTATAACATTTATAAAAAAAGTATAACACTAAATTGAGCCTACAAAGCTTGGTTTTACCTAAATTTGCAACCTTTAAAGTATTACTATGAAACCAATTCAAATGGTGGATACCAAAACACAGTATCTGAAAATTAAAACTGAAGTTGATGCTTCAATAATGCAAGTTCTTGACTCAGCAGCTTACATTAATGGAAAAGCAGTTACAGATTTTGCTCAAAACTTAAATAACTATGTAGGAAGTACGCATACTATAACTTGTGCCAATGGTACAGATGCTTTACAAATAGCTATGATGGCTTTAGGACTACAACCTGGTGATGAAGTAATTACACCTTCTTTCACATACATTGCAACCACAGAAGTTGTAGCCTTATTGAAATTAAAACCAGTTTTTGCAGAAGTTGATAGAGATACTTTTTGCATAGACCCAGAATCGATTAAAAAACTGATTACTCCAAAAACTAAAGCAATTGTTCCTGTTCATTTATATGGCCATGCAGCTCCAATGGAAGAAATTATGCAAATTGCTAAAGAGCATCATTTATTTGTTATAGAAGATAATGCACAAGCTATTGGCTGTACCTATACTTTTAGTGATGGTGCAAAAAAGAAAACAGGTTCTATTGGACATATTGGTTGCACATCATTTTATCCAAGTAAAAACCTAGGTGCTTATGGCGATGCTGGTGCAATTTTAACCAACGATGATGACTTAGCTACAAAAATGAAAATGTACGCTAATCACGGCTCTCTTGTGAAACACCAACATGAAATAGAAGGCATTAATTCCCGTTTAGATGGCTTACAAGCTGCCATCTTATTCGCTAAATTACCTTATATTAAAACATGG
>JANPAT010000009.1:0-8889 GCA_031430075.1 Chitinophagaceae bacterium
GCAGCACTCACCATTTTCATGGCTTTAGTAATTTGCTGGGTACTTTGTACACTTTTTATTCTATTTCTAACTTCTTTTAACTGACCTGCCATAAATTATTTTTTCGGGATAATTGGCAGCAAAAGTAACGGAAACAAAGGAATTTTACTTCTAAAATCAAAAAAACCAACTCTCGTTTTTTGAAATGGAATATTTATTACTTAAATAACTGATTGTAAAAGCTTTTTCTATAAGCAAGATTATATTTGCTTAATGCAATCTGCTTTAGGTAAATCGGCTTTTCCAAACTTTAAAATTTTACTAGCTTTGGTGCTTTTAGCCAATGCATCTGGACTTTTTATTGATATTCTTGAACCAGATGGTGCATTGTATGCCAGTATTGCAAAGCATATAGTTACACAAAATGATTGGTTAAACTTATTTGCATATGGTGGTGATTGGTTAGATAAACCTCATTTGCCATTTTGGTTGTCTGCAATCAGTTTTAAGGTTTTTGGTATTAATGCTTTTGTTTATAAGCTGCCTTCTTTTTTATGTTTTTTGGTTGGAGTTTATTATACCTATCAATTTTCAAAAAAAGCATTTACAAAAGAGTTGGCACAAATTGCAACAATAGTTTATACTACAAGTTTGCATGTTGTGTTAAGCAATTTTGATGTTAGGGCAGAAGGCTATTTAACAGCATTTGTTATTGCAGCTATGTATCATTTTTATTTAGCTCATCAACAAAAATGGCTGAAGCATATTGTATTAGCTGCTTTTTTTACAGCATTAGCAATGATGACAAAAGGCATTTTTGTTTTAATTATTATTGGATCTGGCTTTGTGGTTTATTGGATAATATCAAAACAATGGAAACAGTTTGTACAATTAAAATGGTATTTGTTTTTACTATTAAGTTTCATTTTTATTTTACCAGAACTATATGCATTATATCAGCAATTTGATTTGCATCCTGAAAAAATAGTTTTTGGAAAAATAAATGTTTCGGGTTTGAAATTCTTTTTCTGGGATAGTCAGTTTGGACGTTTTTTTAATACAGGTCCAATAAAAGGCGATGGAGACATTTTCTTTTTTGTTCACACAACGCTTTGGGCATTCTTACCTTGGTCGGTTTATTTATTTATTCAGGCTTTTAAGAAAATGAAGAGTTATTCTAAACCCCAAAATTCAAGTTCAATCATCATTTATTCAGCTGCTATCATCAGCTTTATATTGTTTTCAATTTCACAATTTCAATTACCACATTATATTGTAGTCATCTTTCCATTATTAGCAATAATAGTTGCACAATATTTAATGCAAATTAATACCAATAAAGAATTAAAGATTGTTTTTCATATTCAAAATTTTATTTTCTTTATTCTAATAATTTTGATAGCGATTCTAGTAGTTTTTTATAAATTCAACAATAGCCTATTAATATTATTACTATTAATGGCAATTACACAATACAATATAAGTGTTAGAACTTTATCAATACATTCTATTGTTCTAAAAGGAGTTTGTTTCGCAGTTTTATTTGCAATATTCTTTAATGGATTTTTTTATCCAAGTTTAATGCAATATCAAGCAGGGATGCAAGCAGGCAAATGGCAACAAAAAAATTTATCCAAAACTATTATTCCAATGTATAGAACCAATGAATTTAGTTTTGACTTCTATGGAAACTCTTCTATTAAAATTGAAAATGATTTCAAAGTATTAAATTCTGATTCAAGTACAAACTTGTTCTTTAGTTCAAAAAAAGAAATCGATTTAATTAATAAAGATAGTTTTAGTGTGGTGCCATTGCAGTGGTTTCCTTACTATCATATAACTGAACTTAAAATAGATTTCATTAATTATACAAGTAGAGCAAGCACACTGGATTCTTTTGCAATATTTAGTTGTAAGAAAAAATTGTAGAGCTACTCTTTTTTACCATCATACTTTTTTTCTGCAGCTTTTGCTTTTTCAAAATCTAAAACAACGCCATTAATACAATACCTTAAGCCTGTTGGAGGTGGACCATCTTCAAAAACATGGCCTAAATGAGAATGGCATTTTCCACATTGCACCTCTGTTCTTTGCATGCCATAAGTATTATCTGGTATATAAATAATGGATGTTTTAGAGTAGGGCTCATAAAAACTTGGCCATCCACAGCCACTTTCAAATTTAGTATCACTTTTAAAAAGTGTGTTGCCACAAACTGCACAATAATAAGTGCCAATATCTTTATTGTGTTCAAATTCACTGGAACCTGGTCTTTCAGTTCCTTTTTCACGAGCAATTCTATAAACTTCGGGCGAAAGAATTTGCTTCCAAGTATCGTTGTTTACGATTACTTTTTTATCATCTTCTCTATTATAATATACATTATTTGTTTTCTTAGCACTATCCATTTTATTTGTTTTTACTGGCTGCGATTGACAGCTGATTAAGATTAAAACCAATGCAAATACCAGATTCGTTCTTTTCATATCAAAATAAAATTATTTTATTATTACCTTACTTACGTTTCGAAATGAGATTTAAATGATGATTTATATTAGTTAAACAAATTTTTAACAATTCATCTCCTTTCCTATATTTGTAATTCACACAAGGTTAGAGGTAAATGCTGAATATTATTTTGTTTGGTCCTCCAGGAAGTGGAAAAGGTACGCAAAGCCAAAAATTAATTGCAAAATATGGTTTAAAACATTTGAGTACTGGCGATTTATTACGCCATGAAATTGCTGCTCAAACACCTTTAGGTATTGAAGCTAAAGCCATTATGGAAAAAGGACTTTTAGTACCTGATGGAGTGGTTATTGCTATGATTAGTACAGCTTTAGACGAAAATCCGAATGTTAATGGTTTTTTGTTTGATGGGTTTCCAAGAACTGAAGCTCAAAGCCAAGCATTAGATAATTTATTAGAGTTAAAAAATACTGAAATTAAAATGTTATTGGCTCTTGAAGTAAGCGAACAAGAATTGATTAACAGAATTAAAGAACGTGGACTAACAAGTGGTAGAGATGATGATGCTAACGAAGAAATTATTAAAGCAAGAATTGCTGAATATCATAAAAAAACTTCAGTAGTTGAAGCGTATTATAAAAAATTTGAAAAAGTACAAAGTGTAAATGGCGAAGGAAGTATTGATGAAATTTTTGAAGCACTTTGTAAAAAAATTGATTATCACTTATCATAGACGAAAGCACCAAAACCAACTGCAAGGTCCTACTTTTATGGTAGGACTTTTTTAATGTTTAAATTTACACAATGAATAAAAAAGAATTTATACAAACAAAATTTGTTGAATTAGTTAGCACGTTAACTGTAGAACAAAAAGGAAATTGGGGTGTAATGAATGCACAACAAATGATTGAACATGTTGCAGATTTTTTTAAAGTATCATATGGTAAAATAAAATTTAATCAAGTAACCCCGCCTGAGCAATTATCAAAATTTAGAGATTTTTTATGGAGTGATAAAGAATTTAAAGAAAATACCAAAGCACCCATGTTACCCGAAACAGCATTTGCTGTTAGAAATAATAGTATGAATGCATCTTTGCTTGAACTGCAAAACGATATTAAAAATTTCTTTGCTCAATTCGATGGAAAAGAAGAAAATAAAATCTTACATCCAGTTTTTGGTGAATTAAATTTTGAAGATTGGATTCAATTGCATTATAAACATACCTTACATCATGCCAAACAATTTGGCTTAGTTTAAAACTTAAAATAAATTCCAAATTCGGTAAATAAAGTATTCGAAATATTTTCTGTAATTTTTGTTTCAGGAATTATAACACCACCAAAAGGACCAGTAGCTTTATAGGTAGTAATTACTGGGTTAACTGGAATGGCAAAAGTTGGATGTAAAAAAACACCCCATTTGATTTTATCGAAATAAATAGGCAGTGAAAATTCGTAGGATAAAACTTGAAATTGATTGGGAGAACTTATAGTAACATTAACTGTTTGTGGTAAATTATTTCTTGGATTAACTCTTTGAAATTTATAATTCTGATAAAAACCAACACTACCCAAATAAGTATTAAGCATGGGTGATATGGTCCATATGGCATCTTTCTTCCCATCCCAACTAAATTGATGATCTAATGTAAAAATTAAAGAAAAATCATTTTCACTTCCAAACATTACATTGCCAGTTGCAGATAAGTTAATCAATTTAGTATCGTAAGTTAAAGTAGCTCCAGTATAAAAGTTTACATCGCTCTGAACATTTCTGCTATTTGAATTATAAAATGGTTTATTAATATAAATATTTGCTGATAGCTTTTTAAGAATATTAAAACTATAACCGGCATCTAAACTCCATAAATCAATTTTCGAATTGTTATTTGCTAAATAAGAAATGCTAGCACCAAAATACAAACCAGATTTGTGATTATACTCTATTGAAGGTGTGAAATAAGGTAATGCAGCAGTATCTTTTCTTCCAGCATAAACTGAATTAGTAAGATAACTAGCCTGAAATTTAAAATAAGATTCTCCGTCTCTTAATTTAAATAAATCATCCAAATTTATTGAATCTAAAAAACTATACTTAGTAGTATCTTTTTGTGCAAAAGTTGTAATACTAATTAAAAAGAAACTAGCAAGTAAAATTCTAAGTCTGCATGTTGCTTTAACCATATTTTACATTAAAACTGCTTCAGAAGATATTGCAGTATTCAATAATTTACTAATTGGGCAATTGGCTTCAGCATCTTTTACACATTCTTGAAACTTTGCATCATCAATTTCAGGTACAGTTGCTTTTACAGTTAAATGCGATTTTGTAATAGCACCATCTTTCAATTCAATTTCACAATTTGTTTCAATAGTATCAGCAGTAAAACCTGCAGCATTCAATACAAAACTTAATTTCATAGAAAAACAACCTGCATGTGCAGCAGCAATTAATTCTTCCGGATTAGTTCCAATTCCATCAGCAAAACGTGTGTTGAAAGAGTATTGATTATTATTTAAAATACCAGATTGAGTAGATAATTGTCCATTTCCTTCTTTACCACTTCCATTCCATTTTGCATTTGCAGTTCTTAACATATATTAAAATTTTATTTACGAATATAGAGCAATTTATAAATTTCAGTTAATTGTGTTTGTCAAAAATTTCATAAAACACATTTAAAGAATGTAATGTAGTAAAAACTTTTTTATATATGGGTAATCAGCTCTACGAAACTTGTAGTTTCGTAATTTATAATTGTTGCTTCAAGCAACTTTATAATACTTTCAAGGCTAAAAGACATGAAGAGCTGGAAACTATTCAAAGCAACGTCTCTGAAAGGACGTTGCTTTAATTTTAGAACGTTGCAGCGAAAAGAACTAAAATAAATTTTTTGTTGCTAAAACCAATATTATTAACTAACGAACCAACATGCTTTGTAGAGCTGGTGTTCTTATAAGTTTGATGAATGTATATTTATTGCTCTGTGTCCTCAAGTACATTTATTGAGTCGATAAACTTTTTGAAAGCGACATTATGGTGTGAAGAACCAATGATGTCTTGCTTTTTTCTCCAATTTCTTAAAATGGTTTCGTATGTCCTTATACTATTAGGATTATTTTTGTCCTTCGTTGGAATTGTATGAATGTCTTGCCTCCTTAATTCTGTGTTAAGCGTTGAAAGGCAATTTCTCGTATCGGTCTTATGATTGTTTGTGTAACACAAAGGAAGCAACCAACATTCAATAGTGTGGATACAAATAGCAAAGAAGATTTTGTTGTTGTGTGCTTCTAAAATTTCGGGTTTAATAAGTCCTTTCAGTTTTTCAACTACATCAACATATAACTCATCCACAGTTTTAAGGTTATTGTCTGGCTTGGTATGACTTACATTAAAAGGTTTTGTTTGTGATTGGTCAGTATCAATTTGAATAATTAGGAAATCATTTTCCACAAAAATGTCTTTGAGTTCCTGTCTTTCACAATACTTTAAAACTTCGTTCCAACCTCCTGTGGTTTCTTGTTTCTCATCAACAATTTTAGGTTGTATCTGATTTATTTCTGGTTCCTTGGCTTTAAAATATTTAGCAATCATGTGCTTAATTATTTTATGTTCCGAAGGCCCTTCTGTTATTAACGCAAATTTCATATTTGGTGCGAATGGAAAAGTTGTGATTAAAAATTTTCAGGTAAACCACCAATGAAACCATTTGTCCATACCTCTGATAATTTCATTTTTCTTTCTGACTTAAACTCAATACGTTTAGCTTTTGTGTGTCCTTCATCATTCCGTCTCACAACAAATAATCGCTGACTGTCGTCTTTTAAATTTAACCCATCTAGTATTGCTGGATTGTGCGTTGTTACAATAACCTGCTTCTTATGCTTTTTTGCTAATGCTGCAAGATTCTTTATCAATTGCATACATAGCTTCGGATTAAAAGACGCATCAATATTGTCAATAGCAAAAAAGGTTGGCGTGGTTTTAGAAATGAAAAGAGTTGAATAGAAAAGTAAAAACAAAAACCCTTCGTTTGTGCTACGCTGGTCAAAGTATTGGAGTTTTTCATAGAGATACTTGTCTTTTATTCTCAAAGCAAACTCATTCTTCATTAAATTCTCGGGCAAGTCAAAATCTTCATACCAGTCAAGAAGAATTAAGTTATGTTTAATGTCAGTCAATACTTTTTTGTTCTTCTTGTTAAGTGCAAGTTCTTTTAGGTATTGGAAAAGTCCTTCTCCTTTTATTCCAAGTGGGTATATTTGAGTAGTTTCTTCAAACTTTCTTAAACTACTTTGTTCTGGTGAGTAAATTATGTAGTTGGAAATTGTTTCATTATAATAATGGTCATTCAAATAACGGTTGAAAATAAATTTGAAGAAACCAATAGTTTCATTTTCCTTTCCATTCTTTTTAGTAATTTCTGATATCTCACTTGCAATTTTTTCCAACATTATAATATGTTCCTCGCTTCCGAAAATTTGTTTCAGTTCTTTTTCTCTTTCTTTTTTATTTTTTTCAAAAAGTAGTGTTGCTAATCTATCACCAGCCGTTTTATCTATAATTTCTTTTGATTCATTTATCCATTTTTTAGGGTTACTAACTTCGTTTGAAAGAATATATTTTATGTGGTCAAATAGGGCATCGTCTGTTCTGAAATTTAATTCTATTTTTTTCTTATCAGTGCCATTTTTGAATGCAGAATACATAAATTCTGGATTCGTTACCCTAATTCCTCTACTCCCTAAAAACTCAAAATCCAGTTTGTCGGCACTGGCTGCTGCCCCAAAAGCTACTGCCTCCAAAATATTTGATTTACCGCAGCCGTTTTCACCAATCAGAACATTAAATGTCCCCAAGTCTAGGGACAAGTCAGCTACTGATTTAAAGTTTTTTATGTGAATTGATTTTATCATTTTTTTCTATATAGTCAGGTAGCAAATCTAGGGTTCTTTTCTCGTCAAACACGTTCTTTTATGGCTGTCGCTTGAAGGTTGCACTGTTCCATAGGGTTGCCGATAACTCAAAAATATACCCAAATTCTAATTTACTCAAATTTGCAGTTATGAATACAAATCAATGTACACTTTGTATTGTTATTTAACTACAAACATTTTATTTGTTACTATTTTTTCCAAACAACCCCTCCCCTCCATATCCATGTGAGAAATCAAAAAGTCTTGGTTAAATAAATTCAATTCGAATATAACAAATTTATAAATTGTAGTTAATTGTAATGGTATAAAATTTTGCAAAACGCATTAACTTATATTTGAAAAAGAAATGAATTAATGTAATGAAGAAAAATTTATTTATTGCTTTTGAAGGCATTGATGGCAGCGGAAAAAGTACTCAGGTTAAAATACTTACACAGCAACTTGAAGAGCAGGGGCATAAAGTGTACAAAACATTTGAACCTACCGATAGTGATATTGGCTTAATGATTAGAAAAATATTTAGCCATAAAATGAAAGGAGATCATAAAACTATTGCTGGTTTGTTTGTTGCTGATAGATTAAACCATTTATTGAATACTACCAATGGAATTTTAAAAAAATTAGCAGAAGGATATACTGTAATAACTGATAGATATTATTTTTCGTCTTACGCCTATCATGCTGCACACATGAGTATGGATTGGGTAATACAAGCTAATGCTTTAAGTGCAGAATTGTTACGACCAGATTTGAATATTTTTATAGATATATCGCCTGAAGAAAGCATGCAGAGAATTAAAAAGGGAAGAGAACATGTAGAAATGTATGAAACTTTAGATAATTTAAAAAAAGTTAAGAAATTATACTTCGAAGCTTTTGATAAATTAAAAAACGAAGAAAAGGTTTGCATTATTAATGGAGAAAGAACTGAAACTGAAATTGCTGCAGACGTTTGGCAACAAGTACAAAAAATAAATTAATTATTCAATTTTTCATGAAAAAATTTTGTATTGTTTCATTCATATTTATTGGCATCTTCATTTCTTGTAAAAATAAAAAAGACAAAGCAGTTGAAAGAGATTTAACCATCACCAAAGGAACTTCTTTCAATAATTTATTTTTCGATAGTATACAATTGGCTGAGTTTATTACAACCGATTCAACCTTAAATATTTTTGCTGAACAATATTTTAATTTTTACAAACAACGTAATTATGAATATGCTTGGTTCGATAATACAGGCCTATCAGAGCAGGCTTATAATTTTTATAATTTATTAAATACAACTGCAACAGAGTTAAAAGATAATAATTTAATTAACCCTAGATTTTTATTTTTTTATAAAATTTTTGAAAATAACAAACACAATTATTTTAAGAAAGATTTATTAAAAGCAGAGTTGCTTTTTACTGGTCAGTTTTTTAATTATGCAGTAAAAGTTTACAAAGGAATTGATTTAAATGCAACTGAATTAGGATGGTTTATACCAACAAAAAAAATT
>JANPAT010000010.1:0-3328 GCA_031430075.1 Chitinophagaceae bacterium
CCACTCTGCCATCTCTCCAGGTGCAAAATAAAGGTCTCAATACATACTAAACAAATATTATTTTTATTATGTGAATAATATTTTTACTATTTCAAGTTTCTATAATTATTCACTTATACATTCATCTTCGCGATATAAAAAAACTATTATGATTTTATCTTTTGAGGAGTGTATGCTGAAACATCAACAAAGTTTTCATTCAATTGTTAAGTTTGACTCAAAAAATGAAAAACTTGAGCCTTTTAATTTATCAAAATCAAATACAACATTAAGCTCATCAACATACAATGACATATCTCTTTTTTCAAATTATATAAACATTCAATTACAAAATTCGAGTGCAAAGTTTGGAATTGGAGGATACCTAGAATTAAGAGAATTATATAAAAGAAGTGATTTATTTAGTTCATCTCAAAGTACAAATGAACCAAGAAACCTCCATTTAGGCATAGACATTTGGGGTAAGACAAATACATCCATTTTTGCTTTTACAAATTCCACAGTTCATAGTTTTGCCGATAACAATCAAATGGGAGATTATGGAGCAACCATTATTCTTCAACACCAAATTGAATCGTTTAATTTCTATACATTGTATGGCCATTTAAGTTTAAAAGATATTCAACATCTTAAAATTGGTCAACAAATTAAAAAAGGAGCATATTTTGCTCATTTTGGTGAACCTGAGGAAAATGGATATTGGCCTCCACATCTTCATTTCCAAATTATTCTAAATATTAAAGATAATTTTGGCGATTATCCTGGTGTTTGTGCAGTTGCAGAAAAAGAAAAATATGCAACAAATTGTCCTAACCCTAATTTAATTCTACAACTCAACCAATTTATTTAATATTGTTAATATCTCTTTTTTATATCTATTTAAAAACACATAGATATATTTACATTTGCAACTCTTGATTAGTATTTAACAAAACATTACTGAAATTATTATATGGCAAGAATTATTGGTATAGCCAATCAAAAAGGTGGAGTAGGTAAAACAACTTCTGCTATTAATGTAGCAGCTAGTTTAGCTGTGTTAGAATTTAAAACTTTGCTTGTTGATGCTGACCCACAAGCAAATAGTACAACTGGTGTTGGTTTCGATCTACATAATATCACCAATAGCTTGTACGATTGCATGGCCAATAACACTCCAGCAGCTGATGTTATTTTGAAAACTGAAATTCCAAGTTTGGATATTATTCCCTCACAAATGGATTTGGTGGGTGCAGAAATTGAAATGATTAATTATCCTAATCGAGAAAATGTAATGAAGAATTGCTTGGAATCGGTTCGAGATAAATACGATTTTATTGTAATTGATTGTTCACCATCTTTAGGTTTAATTACTGTGAATTCACTTGTTGCTGCAGATAGTGTTTTAATTCCCGTTCAATGTGAATTTTTTGCTTTAGAAGGTTTGGGCAAATTATTGAATACTATAAAAATTGTTCAAAGTCGTTTAAACCCAAATTTACAAATTGAAGGTATTTTAATGACCATGTATGATGGAAGATTAAGGTTATGCAATCAAGTGGTGAGTGAGGTTAGAAAGCATTTTGATGAAATGGTTTTTGATACTTTAATTCATAGAAATACCCGATTAAGTGAAGCCCCAAGCGTTGGTAAACCAGCTATTCTTTACGATTCTGAAAGTAAAGGAGCCATCAATTATTTAAATTTAGCAAAAGAAATTTTACAAAAAAACAACATGACCAAAATGAGCAACGCTGAAAGAATTTTGGAATAAGTTTATTTGATAAATTGATTATTAAAAGAGAAACATTCAATGAGTTCACCAAAACAAAATAAAGAATTATTAGGTAAGGGCATTCGGTCTTTACTTCAAAATATAGATGCAGATTTAAGAACAACAGCATCAAATTTTCCTAGTGCTGCTGCAAATGAAGCAGTAAAATCTACACGCATTCCAATTGATCAAATTACTATTAATCCTAAACAACCTCGTAGAGATTTTGATGAAACAGCATTAAGTGAATTGGCAACCTCTATAAAAATGCATGATATTATTCAGCCACTAACAGTGAGCATATCTGCTAATGGAAAATATCAATTAATTACTGGTGAAAGAAGATATAGAGCATCGAAAATTGCAGGATTAAAAGATGTACCCGTATACATACGTCAAGCAAATGATAATGAACTTTTAGAATGGGCTTTACTTGAAAATTTACAAAGAGAAGATTTAAATGCCATTGAAATTGGATTGAGTTATAAAAGGATGATGGATGAGCTAGAATATACTCAAGAAAAAGTAGCAGAACGAATGGGTAAAGAAAGAAGTACAGTAACAAACTATGTTCGTTTATTAAAACTTCCACCAGATATTCAATTGGCTGTAAGAAGTAGAACCATTTCGATGGGCCACGCAAGGGCATTAGTTTCTGTTGATGTTATAGACAAACAACTATATGTTTTTAATCAAATAAAAACCAATCAACTTAGTGTTCGTCAAACAGAAGAATTGGTGAGAAAATTGTATAAGAATGATACACTAAAGCCTGCAAGTTCATCTTCTAAAAACACCCTTCCTCCTACTTATAAAAAAATTGAAGATACATTGGCTTCACACTTTGGAGCTAAGGTTAAATTATCACATAACAAAAGTGGTCATGGTAGCATTTCTGTAGATTATTACAGCATTCAGGAGTTAAATAAAATTCTTGATTTAATGAATGTAGTAATTAGTTAATACCTTAAATAATTATTCATTGGTTGCTCTTTCAAAATATCCTTTAAAAAAAATATTCATCCTGCCTATTATTTTTTGTGTTTTAAGTTTTAAAATTAATGCACAAGAAAATACAACCATTCATTTTCAAACAACAGATACAACAACTGCCAAACCAAAACCAACAATTATAATTTCAAAAGAAAAACACGATCCAAAAAAAGCAACTAATCGTTCATTAATTCTTCCAGGTTGGGGTCAAGCATATAATAAACAATATTGGAAAATTCCTGTTGTGTATGGGGCTTTATCTATTCCAACAATTACTTTTTTTTATAATAACAATGTTTATAAAGAAGCTCGTTTTGCTTATGATGCAAGAATTGCTGCAAGTGCAGATGGGGGTTACGATAGCACTGGTTACAAAACTTTAGAATTAAAATATCAAAGAGCTGATATTAATGCTATTCAAACCTTACGAAATGCAGCCAGAAGAGATAGAGATTATTCTGTTTTATGGTTTTTAATTGTTTGGGGGTTAAATGTTGCAGATGCTACAGTTTTTGGTCATTTAAAAGATTTTGATGTAAGTAATGATTTAACATTAAATATTCATCCCACTTTTAATCCAAC
>JANPAT010000011.1:0-14176 GCA_031430075.1 Chitinophagaceae bacterium
AATAGGCTTTTTTAATATGAAATGCCTGAAACATACTCTTAAAATAGATTGAGAGTAATTAATTTTATTAGCAATAAATCAATTTTCAAATTCAAAAATTTATTACAATAAAAAAAGGATAATTTTTAATAGTAACAAAAAATGTTATACTAAAAATTATCCTTTGGAAATTAAGTTAAGCAAAACTTAATCTATTCGTGCTTATGATGTTATGATTTTTGAGCTTCTTTTATAGCTGCTGCTTTCATTTGTTCATTTGCTGTGATAATAAACTGAACTCTTCTATTTAATGTTCTATTTTCCTCAGTACTATTATCAACTACAGACTGATTCTCTCCATACCACTTTATTACTAAACGAGATGAAGAAATTCCTGCATTCATTAAATAATTACCCGCATTATTTGCTCTTCTTTGGGACAACCTCAAGTTATAAGCTTCTGAACCCACATTATCTGTATGCCCTTCAATTAAAATATTGGTATTATCATATTCAGCAAATATTTTTTGCAATTTATCTAATGCAAGTTTTGAATTTGCAGTAATATCATATTTATTGGTTTCAAAATAAACACCTGCTTTAGATCCATCAGGATTGTTTTCATCAAATGTTACAGCAATACCTTCGCCTACTCTTACAACTTTTGCCCCTGGAATTTCCGATTTAATTTTTTCGGCTTGCTTATCCATATTGTTACCAATTATTCCACCAGCAACTCCACCAACAACTGCTCCTAAAATTGCACCTAATGCAGTATTATTTTTGTTACCAACATTATTGCCAATAACACCTCCAATTACTGCTCCTCCTGCCGCACCAATGGCTACACCTTTATCTTTATTAGACATCTCTTTTGTTCCAGTGCAAGATGTTATTGTTAACAAAATTGGAATCATTAATACCCAATTTATTTTATTTAATTTTTTCATATATAATATTTATAGTTTAAATGTTAAACCAAACTTTCCGCCTGAAAATGCATTACCCCCACCAAACTCTAAATTTATTCCAGCTTTTTTACCAAAGTAATAACGTCCACCTACTTGTGCACCTAAACCCAAACCAGAAGCATGAGTTCCAGTATAACCATTTGGCGAAGACCATGAATAAAAGCCAATATTTAAACCTGCATAAAAATCAAAGGGTGGAGCGATATTTAAAGCTCTATTAAAGTGATAATTACCATTACCTGAAATGCCAATGATGTTATGATTGTAATTAGTATTCGTCCAATTTTCTTTATATGATCTGTAAGAAAATTCTGCACCAAGTGTAATGTCTGGAGAAACTCCAAAGTCGAAACCTGCATAAATAGGAACTCCCCAGCCCGATAACCCTAAGCCCACATTAAATTGTGAACTGCCTTTTGGCAATGAACCTTGACTAAAACTTAAAGTTGTAACCACTAATAAGGCAATTGATAGTATAATTTTCTTCATTTTATTTTTTTAATTTATTTTGATATTGTTTCTTCACTAGTATAGTCACTAGCTTTTTTAGCCACAAAATTTGCTATACCAAACTCAACTATTGTTCCAAGTATTTTTTTAATTGGATTATGCGTAGAACCTAACAAAAATTTTTTAGATAAATAACCAGTGGCTAAGCCAATTGCATTATTTAAGATACTTTTTTTCAAGCTAGATGAAGTAGCAACTTCGCTAATAGTATTTTTAATTAAGTTAAAAGGTTTTAAACTTTCGTATGTTTTTTCAAACTGTGATTTCAAAAGCATTAGCTCAAACTCTTGTCGTTCTTTTAACTCCTGAATAGCTAAGTCTAAAGTTGCTTTGTTATTTTTTTGTTTCATTAATTTGTAGTATCCATCAAGTTATCAATAATAGAATTTTGCAATGGCTCTTCTATCCATAATTTTTTAAAAATCCAAACTATTAATGCGATGATTAAGTAAAAAGCCGATACAATAAAAAATCCATAATAAATTTTACCCAGCATTTCTCCAATCCACAATGCTAATGCTATGTTTAAGCAAATTGCAAAAAACGATGCAATTAATACAATAATAATTTTAGATGTAACAATAGAAAAAACTTCGGCATATTTATTTATTGCTTGTAGCTTAAATAGTTCTATGCTTGTTTTACTATAATCTTCTACTAATCCAAAAAGTTTTTCAACTTCAGGTACATTCTCTTTCATAATTCAACCCTGTGTTTTAATAGGTTTCAATTAAACAGTTTCATTTTTAATCTCTGCTTTTAAACCATTGTATTTTTCTTTTCCCTTTGAAATCAAATTTTCTGCATCAGACTTCAATTCAGCATATTTTTCTGAAACTGCATCAGTCATTTCTTCATATTTTGCTTTCAATTCATCTGAATACTTTTCTCCTTTACTCAATAGTCTTTTTCTTGTTTTTGACCCTTTATTTGGAGCAAATAAAATTCCTAATGCTGCACCTGCTGCAACGCCTGCTAATAAACCTAAAACTAATTTTCCTGTTTTCATTTTTTTTGTATTTGTTTGATGATTTTTTTATTAATGTGATATACTTTCTACATAGGTCTTCTACCGCTTATTACTCTAAGCAAAACGGCAATAATTGCAATAACTAAAAGTATATGAATTAGCCCTCCAGATTGATACCCTAAATACCCAATTGCCCAAAGTATAATTAAAATAACTGCTACTAAATAAAGTAAATTGCTCATGATGTTAATTTTTATTGAAGGTTATAAATATTATTTATTATTTTTTTTATCGTGATGTTTTTGATCAGAATGATTCTTATTTTTTGCTTTATCACTATGCTTTACTTTATGCTTACCATCCTCTTTAATCTTATGCTTAATTTTTTTATCTATCTTTTTTTCTTCTTTGTATAAATTATGCTTTGGATGGTTTTGAATGATATAATATTTTGGCTCATTACTTTCTCGGATTAAAACTTGTTTTGGAGCTCCTTTTTTGTATTTAGCATAATTAGAAACATAATAACCATGATTTAAATAAGGCTTTGGTTTATTAACTACAACTTTATAGGTATTAAACAAATCAACGTTGTATTGAGAAGGTAAAGCATTAGCCGAAACCCATTTATTTCCCTCTGGATAAAAGAATTTATTTTCAGAAACAGAATAAAATACATCTGCCTCAGGTAAATAATAATAGTTTACATAATTAAACCCAACTGGACCCCAAATGGTTTGAGAAGCTGTATTTGTGCGAACTGTTATTTGAGCTTGAAGAGAATTATTTATAAAAAAACTACATAAAAGTATTGTAACCACAAATATTTTAAAACTGATTTTTTTAGGAATGGCTTTAAGTGAATTTGATAAATATTTCATATTGATTTTATTATTTATCAAAATTGAAATAAAACATCAGACTTTAATTACAGAACTAGTGTTTATTGTTACATGATTCACACTTTCTGTTTAATATAACAGGTATTTTACATTATCGAAAGTGGTTTGATATAGTATAGCAAACTCTATCATTTATTCTCCAGAAAATTTCGTTATTAATTTTTCTTAATAACTTTGTATTTTTTTTATCTAATAACCTTCCTTCGGCATCGTAATATTGTTTTTGCTTATAAAAAGTAAGTGTATAGTATTTTCTTTTTGCAAAAGCATTATCGAAATAAACAGGCCTCATTGACATAAAAATTAAACTCTGTTTTTTATCATCAACATAATAATCTAGGGTGTTTATCCAAGTGCATTGTATTTTTTTCATGTTGCCAATCAAATTCATTATCTGTAAAGTATCAAAACCAAATTTTTGTAAGGAATCTTTAATTTGATGGGCATTAATATTAAACTGATAAATATACCTTAAGCTGTCTGTTTTAATTTCAACATTTACATAATCAAATTCATTATCAGCAAATTCAATAACAATGGGCTTTACTATAAATATTTTTTTATATGTTTCCTCAATTCTAGAAATAGTTATTTCATTTTTAGAATAATATTTTTTTGCATTTTTTTGGGGCACTATAGTAGCACAAGAACATAACAAAAGCAATACAACCAATAAGATATTATTTAATGTGGTTAACTTCATTTTAGCTTTTAATATTACACCCGGTTACACCAAATACAATATCGGTAAATATGTTTTTTGGTAAAATCAATTGATTTTTAAAACCATAATCCCAATAAATTATTTTAACGGACTCCTCAATTTCTTCAATATTAAATAATACAACATAATGTGTAGGAAAACGAAATTTTATTTTTTGGTGATTTTTTTTATAGAGTATGGCATTATTTAAATAAAGAAATACCTGTTCGTTTTCGACAAGTTTTTCTTGTAGAAAAAAAGTAATATCGCTAAAAATTGGTCTAACTAAATCCGAGCCTATTGTTTCAACTGTATAGTTTGAAAGTTTACGCAACATTCGATTAAACTTAGCAAAATTTGTAGCAGGCCAAAGTGAATTTTCTGCACCTAATTTATAATTATAACTCAATAAATTTAAATACCCTTTAAACCGATCTGCCAACGATAAAAACCAAATTTGATCTGCTTCGTTAACATCTAATTCTCCTTTAAACTTTAATAACCCGGCTACATTTTTTACTTCTTCTGGTGGGTTGAAATGAATTTTTTTGTAATTAGCAAAACCATGGTTATATAAATTTATCATAAACATTACATAAGTTAATGGATCTGAATTTATACAACTATAACTTATTGCAGCATAGGCACAAAAATTTGTATTAGAACCTGCATATATATGCAATGGTTGTAAAATATTTTTACGAATATTTTTAATTAACAACGCAGGTTTTACATTAACCCAAAAATTACTCTGCTCAATTTTTTCATGAAGATTTAAAAATTCAATTGCTTTTGTTTGTTCAATATTTTGTGCTGATGTTTGGGAGGTAGCTACTATTAAAAAAAAGAAAATAAAATGTATAGTAAAATATATTTTCATTTTTTGATAAATATACTAAGCTTTTACAATACTTTTTTTACAAAGATTTTGCAAAATAATTTCTAACAAATGCATGAAGCTGTGGATCTGTTAGTTTATCGGAACTTTCTACATTGATGTTAATTCTTTCGAAATGGCTATCTAATTTTAAAATATTGAAAAATTCAATTTTTGCATTTGTAGGTCCAAATAAAACTACATCAGTATATTGCTTAATAATTGCGGCTAATTCTTTAAAAAAAGAAGTTTGAGACTGCTGTTCTTTATTATTCATTATATGTTCACTTCTACTTAAACTTTCTTGTTTTACCTCTTGAGAAAAAGAAGATTCAACATTTGCGGTTTGCATATTTGATGGTGTATACTCAATTATTTTTGCAGTATGATAATTCATCCAAATTCCTAATTTCGTTTCAGTTTTCATTTTTAATTTTTAATTTTTAATTGATTAGTTGTAAAAGATTATAATTTAAGTTATTTTCGAATGTTTCACTTTTAACAATAGGCTTATTATAATTTTCGATTGCTAAACGAGATAGTAAATAGCTAATTGTTGATTCAGCACCTTGATTAAGATTTACATGAAATTGTTCTAACCCATCGTAGCAACCACCAGTAACAGGATTGTAGATGATTTGATGAAGATGATTATCTCCTAAAAACCAATTAAATGCTGATTTAATTTTTGTTTTATAATCAGGCTCTTTAAAGGTTAAATAAAATTTATCTAAAGCAAGTATGGTATAAGCAACATCAATAGGTTGCTCGCCATATTGGTTAGATGCAATTCCTTTATAATGCCAACCTTGATTTGAAACTACTTTTATTTTATTATTGAAAAAAATTATATTTAACAAGAAATCGAATGTTGTTTTAGCAATGTTTTTATACAAATAATTTCCTGTACTTAAATATGCACACAATAATGCTTCGGGCAAAACACTATTAGCATAGGTTAAATATTCTTCGAACCATTGCCACTTTGCATCTGATACTCCTCTGTATTTCGAAACTAAATTATCTGCAAGTTTTGTAATCAGTAAATTGATTTCATTATTGCTTGCATATTGATTATAAAAATGCAATCCTTTAATAGCAAATGCTATAGCCCGTGGTGAGTTAAATTTTTCAATACTTGAAAGAGATTTCAAAATTGCTTTTTCAGCTTTACTTATATAATAATCACTAAACAAATTACTGTTACCAATAAATTCGCCTAAAGCCCAAATTGCTCTTCCATTAGCATCTTCTAGATTTTCAACTTTATTTTTTTCCAAAAAATTTAAATCACTATCAACATAATTTAAAAAACTACCATTTTGCTGCTGACATAAACAAATAAAACTTAAATACAAATCAATTAAATACAAATCATCTGTATCGCCTGTAATGGCATAATATTTTATTGTTGCAATTAATGCCCTTGCATTGTCATCAAGAGTATAACCTGATTGCATATCTGGTGTTGAAATATTTGCAAATTGAATGATACCAGTATTCGTAGACATTCTTTTGATATGATCTAATGAAATTTCTGGCAACTTATATTTTATTTCAATTTCAACTTTAAAAATGTTTTTTAATAATAACTCAACATGTGCAATCGCAGAATTGGGCCATATAGTAGGACTTATTTTATGTAATGCATTCAATCGCATTTGGCTCAATAAAATTGGATCAGAAAGTAAGCTATTTGTTGCAGTTGCCAATTGTTTTGGATTATTAAAATCAACAATTTTCCCAGAATGATTAAGTATTTCTAAGGCATGTGGAATTGGTGTTGAAACAATTGGACATCCACTTGCCATTGCATAAGCTAATGTTCCACTTACTGCCTGATGTGGATCTTTAGAAGTAAATAAATACACATCTGTTAGTTGTAAATACTCTAGCAATTCACTTAAAGCCAAATATTTATTTACAAATTTTACATGGTTATGTAAATTTAAATCTATTACTTTTTGATGAAGCAAATTTCTATATGTTTCTCCATCAATTTTACTAACTTCTGGATGCGTTTTTCCAATAATAAGATACACCAAATTTGGAAACTGTTTAATTATTTCTGGCAATGCATCTAAAGCTGTTTCTATATTTTTATTAGAACTAAGTAAACCAAATGTTGAAAGCACAGTTCTATTGCTTAAATGCTTTTTTATTTTTAAATCATTTTTAAAAGTTGCAGACTTAACGTGTGTTCCATGTGGAATAATAGCAATTTTTTCCTGATCTATTTTATAATCATATTGCAAAATATTTGCTGCATGATTCGTCATAACAATAACAGACTTAGAAAGAGCAGCAATGGTTTGAATTACTTTTTTTCTGTATTCATCTATATTTGGTAAAATGGTATGAAAACAAGTAATTACTGGTTTATTTATTAATGCCAAAAGTCTTAATAAATAATCGCCACAAACTCCTCCAAATAATCCAAACTCATGTTGAATAAAAATGAGTAACAAATTATTATCGGCATTTATTTTTTTTGCTAATACATCGTATTGTTCAATTTCGGTAGTTTGTAAAACATATTTAACAGCTTCGGTGTATTGGTAATCATTTTTTGTAGATTCTAAAGCACAAATTTTAACAGAAAAAGTATTTCCATAAACTTTTGTAATAGCATTTAATAAATCGCTACTGTAAGTTGCAATACCACATTCTCGTTCAGGATAAGATGTGATAATTAATATTTCTGGTTCTAATTTTATTTTAAACCCATTTTTTTGAATGTGAGCATTTGATAAATTTGGCAGTACTTCATTGTATCTTGTTAGTTCGTTTTGTATTTTATTGCCATGTTCAGTTTTCATTAGAAGATATTTGATTTTTTAATTCATGTATTAATGCTTTTAAACTAACCGAAGCTGCTGCAATACATTTATCAGCAGCACCATAATAAATATACAATGTATCATCAAAAAGTGCGGTGCCTGTAGGAAAAACTACATTATTTACTTCGCCTATTAATTCCCAATCTAATTCTGGTTTAAATAATGGATAAGGTAAGCGAGATAATTCAATTTTTGGATTATGTAAATCTAATAGAGCTGCACATGCATTATATACATAACCACTTTTTGTATCGTGTACACCATGATAAATTAACAACCAACCTGCTTCTGTTTCAATAGGAGGACAACCACCGCCGATGTAACTAATTTCATGATTGTACTTTGAGGATAATAAAATATGTTCATTTAAATGCAATAAATAATTTTCCCAATAAGCCGAATTCAATTCCTCAATTTCATTTACACATGCCAATTGAATATCGGGTCTTATTCTATGAAGAAAATAAATTTTATCTTTTATTCTTCGTGGAAAGAAAATTAAATTTTTATCCCACAAAAGATTTTTCTTTACCTCATTATTTTCTGATATGTGGTTATGGTAACGATGGTATTTAATATTTAAATCGGTATTGCAATCTGCAAGTCGTTTAAATGCTGTGTAAGATAATATTGGGGTAATAATACCTTTTCGTTCAAAATATTTTAAATCGCTTGATGTTGCTAATGCACCTAATGCATTAATACCATCATAAGCTGTATAACTTAAATAATATAGTTCATCAATTTTGGTAATTCTTGGATCTTCAACCCCATGAGATTCGTAATCAAAGTTTGGGCTTATTATGGGTTTATTGTTTCTTTCAACAACCTCTAATGGTCCGTTTAATTTACAATATCCAATAGAAGAGTAGTTGCCTTTTTTAACAGCTCGATAAAAAAGATGTAGCGTATTTCCCTCTTGAAAAACTGCAGGATTAAGTACTGCATCATTTTCAAAAGAAAAATTAGTATGTTCTAAAACAATACCTTCTTTTTTTACTGTAATCATGTTTAATTAATGATTTATTAGATGATATTTTATACCTACAAATTACATTTCTTTCATCAATTGTTCATCACCATTTATTTAAAAGCATTAGCAATGTATGTAAATGCTTTCTCCGAGTATTTAAAGTTCAATTGGTTTGTTTTAGTTTATCAATTTACATTTAAAATGCAATTTTTAAAAGAACTACAACTTTTAAAACCTAATTTAAAAGTTGTAGTTGTACTTATTAATTATTAAAAAACAATTGAACCAAGTGGTTTTATATTGCCCACTGTTACAACAACATTTGAATATGTTTTTGCTGTAAAAATTGAGCTAGGCGTTACAATAACAGTATATGTACCTGCACTTACACCACGCAATAAAAAATTACCATTAACATCTGTTGAAGTTGAATAAGTATTAACACCATCAAAAGCCTTTACACTTGCTGGTAAAGCAGCAGAAGTTGCTATTGAACCACTTATTGAACCTGAAGTTGCAGTTTCTACACTTCTAAGAACTGGTTTTAATTTATAGTCTCCAGCACCAGATACAACAATTGATTCATTAGCATCAAAATCTAATAATAACTCATAAGCAACACCAGCAACTAAATCGGCCTTTACATTAATTTTTAGACCAGATTGCATTGCACTAGGAGTAGTTAATGGATAAACAACATTATCAACTTTTAAAGTATTGTTTGTACCTAAAATTAATCGAACTTGTGAAAGTTTTCCTGCTGGTAAATCTGCAGTTGCAATAATCACATCAACTCCGTTGGTTAATTTAATTAAATCGTAAATACCTGGTTTCACATTTAAATTAACAACTGCATTGCTGCTCATTGTAAATTCAACACCAATAACATCTACATTAACTTGTTGATAATTGCCTGGAGCATCTGTCATCCTTACTGTTGTTGGTGCAGTATTTGAGTTGTCTTTTTTACAAGCAGACCAAAGTGTTGCAGCTACTAAAGTAAAGAATAGAACTTTTAAAGTTTTCATAATATTGAATCGGATTTTTTTACATTCGACATTGAATGTTTATGCAAAAATGCTTTGAATAAAAACGAAAGCATTACAGATTATTAGAAATGAATTATAATATTCACACATTAATAATAGCTGTAATGCCTTTATAAATTATCTGAAATAAACAAGAAAAAGTTTACTTAGAAATAATTTGTAGTTAGAACTACAATACCTAACGGATATTGAACATTTAAATCATCTTCTGCAGTAATAAATATTTTTATTGGCTTAAAAGCAGAAACAGTTTCGAAAGATGCTCTCAATTTACTTGATAAAAGACTTCCAGAAGTTTTTATTTGTCCAATGTTTTTTACAGTGCTTTTATCCATTTCTAACCAAACCAAATATGCTTGTTTAGCAGGCTGTAATCTTTGTGGATCTGCTAAGTTTTCGATTTCAATTTTAATAGAATAATTATCGTTAGCATCTTTCTTCACTTTAACATCTCCAATGGCAGCAGGTACTACAGCTGAATTTAAGAATGATGCTTTAATGGTTGAACAAGAACTTAAAGTTACAATCAAAGCAAAAACTAAACAAGAAAATAGAACTTTGCGAAAAAATGGAATATTAGAATATTTCATATAGTTATTTTACAACCTTTTTTGTTAATGATGCTATTGATTTACCTAACTCATCCATTTCGTAATTAAAACGTTTTTTAAAAGCATCCCAATTATCTTGCCCAGCTTCATTGTATTCTACAATGCTTGCTTTAAGTTTAGAACTTTTTAAAGTAAACTCATTAACCGCATTTTCTTGAGTAGTTCTTAATGGATTTTTTTCAAGTTGAACAGTAAGCTTTAATTCAGCAATTTTATTATCGTATTCTTTAATTTTTTCTTCTGCATCCTTTTTAAACGAATTGTAATCTTTTAAAGAGTCCTGAATAGCTTTATATAAATCATTTTTTGCTTCAATGACATCATCTTTTGCTTCTGCAAGATCTTCTTTTGCTTCTGTTATAATTTCAGCTTTCTTTTCTGGAGAATTATTACATGCTGCAATGCCTATTACTACAATCATTGCAATAAAGGACTTTTTTAAAATAATTGTTTTCATTTTTTTTTATTTAATTGATATTTAAATATCATGATATTAGTAAAGAAGTATTATTAATAGAATAATAGTGAGTGCACCTATTGATAAGTAAACACCACTGAGAGATTTTCGCATTTTTTTTAAATGATTATTGAATGTTATTAAACTATAAAAGAAGTATTAATAATAAAATGATGATGATAATTGCACCTACAGATAAGTAAACCCCTTGAGTTGATTTTTTCATTTCTTTTTTTAACGATTTCAATTCTGTTCTCAATTCTTTTTTTTCTGTAGAGCTTAATGTGCTTTTATCCATTGCTTTAATTTCATTAAGCCTGTTTAATAACACAGTAGATCTTGCTTTTTCAGCTTCTGTAGAGTTGTTTGTGGTTTTTTCGGTGTTTTCAATTTTAGTTGCAAATGAATTTTGAGGTGTTGCAACAGCTAACAATGCAACAATAATTGCTGTGAAGATTTTTTTGTACATGATGTTTAATTTAGTTGTTATTTAATAAAATATTATTAGAGTAAAGTTGCTTTGAAGCTGGGGAAGCATCATTATACTTTAACTGCTATTTATTATATATTTTACAGATTATTTTTTAGTGCTTATTTTTTTTAACAGAATGCTCATGTAGTTCTGTATCCATCTCGTTTTTAATTTCAATTAAGGCATCTTTTTTAAGTGCCCATTTCGAATATTTTTGCTTTTCTTCTAACGTAGTAAATGCACTGAGCTTAGAATAATATTTCTGTATAATTTTTAATTCTTCTTCAGTCATATTTTCAACATCAATTAAAATATTATTAGCTGGTATATGTGCCGATATCAATTCGTTTAACTTTAATTGAATAGCTGTAGAATCTTTATTGTGCGACTTTTGAATAATAAACACCATTAAAAAAGTAATTATTGCAGATGTTGTATGAATAACTGTGTGCCAGTGGTTAGAGAAATTTATTAATAGCCCAAATAAAAACCATAATATCAAAGCAGAAAAAGCTATAATAATAGCTGTATGGCTACCTACAGCTTTTGTAACACGAGATGATAATTTTTCGAAAAAATGTAATCGAGAAAATTTATGTAAAGCATCCAAAATATTTTAAGTTTAATTGTTGTAAAAAAATAGTTTAAGACTCATCTTTTGTAGTTCTAATTAAGCCAATGCCCGATAAAAAGAAAATAATTCCTAATGCACCAAATATTGATGGGGCTTTTAATTCGTGATTAGTGCCTTTTGAATTAATAAAAAATATTGCAGCATAAATAAGGCCTGCAATACCTAAAAGTGTTAACAATCCACCAAACATTCTTTTAAGATTCATAATTTAAAATTTTAAGTTTTATAAAAAAATTAATAAAACCGTCTTAAAAATTAATTTAAGACGGTTAATTTTCATAGGAGTAATATCGTTAATTAGGTATGATATCTATTATTACAGATCTGTTATAAAATCTTTCTTCGGGCAATTTATTTTCAAATGGTGCAAGCATTTCATCCTCACCTAACCCACTTGTTTTGTACTTTATTCCTTTAATTCCTCTTGAAACTAATTTCATTTCTAGAATTCGTTGTGCTTCTTCAGCTCTTTTTAGAGATAATTGTAAATTATAGTCTTTATCTCCTAAAATATCAGTGTGGCCATGTATCAATATAGTGGCATTATTAGTAACAAGTGGAGCAACTACGTCGTTCAAAAATTTATCATAAGCAACATCGGTATAAGACTTGTCATAATCAAAAAGTATACTAAAACGTAATCCTTCAGTGATAATTTGAGTATCTCTTCTTAAAAACAAATTACTTTCTTTTACAATTAATTTATTATCGGTAGTTGTGCCCTTCATAGTTACTTTATAACTTGCAGATTTACGATTATCAAGTATTGAATTACCAGCTATACTAGATTCATTACTAGTAAATGGACCGTAATATTGTACCTTACCTACATCATCCTTTATTTCTAAATTCCAAGATTTTAAACTTGTATTTTTTGTGCCTTGAGTTGTAAAAACAATTTGATTCTCGTCTATTTTATTTTCAGTAGATACTAAAGTCAATGGTTTTAATAAAACAGGAAAATTACTTACAATATCAACCCTTCTATCACCATCCATTCTCAATGCTAAATCTTCTGTAGAATTAGGTTGTTCTGATGGAATAATAGGCTGATTTCTTCCTTCAGTAAATATTCTATCTCCGTTAATTTCAAAAACATCAACTAAATATTTTTTTACAGACTCTGCCAATAAATTACCTGCATTTGAACCCTTACCTGCACCTGAACCAATTAAAGTAATTTTAGTTTCAGGATTTATTCTCATTCTATCGCCAATTATATTCAACAAATTATAGTATGCAGATAACTGTCTGCTTGATCTTCTTGATAAATTTTCTGGTTCAGGAAACTGAAATGTTCCTTTTTCGAAATTCGATGCTTGATATTTTGATAACCTTGCATATCTATTTGGAATTTCGTTCGACCCCTCCTCAAAAAATACATAATTACGTAATGGAAAATTTTCTTTGATGGTAATTTTTGATGAAACACTTGAAGGTGCTACAATTGAAAATAAAATATTTCCATCATCTACTACAGTTGGTGCTACCACTTGTACAATGGGTGCTGTTGGTACAACTGCAACTGCATTTATTGAACCTCTACCAAATTTTAATGATAAACCTGTTCTTAAAGATGTTATAGATAAATTTTCTATTGAACGAGTATTTTGACCAAAATATGGATGATAAGAAATAAATGGAGATATACTGGTTTGATGAATACTAGTTGGGGAAGAAAGTGGAATATCAATACCTGCACCAACTTGACCAGCAATTAATGTTTCATTAATATCTGATAAATCGCCACTTTGATCGGTTTGTTTTTCTTGTGTATAAACAAAAGATTTTGAATGATTGAAATTAATAGTGGGCCCTGCAAAAATATAAAATGCAGATGCAA
Organism: Chitinophagaceae bacterium; assembly: GCA_031430075.1. GTDB lineage: Bacteria > Bacteroidota > Bacteroidia > Chitinophagales > Chitinophagaceae > CAIVPM01. The sequence goes on from JANPAT010000011.1 coordinate 13,792, forward strand.
AAGGTGCAATTCTTAAACTCGGTTCAAGTGTAAGGTAACTTACATTAGTTTTTAAAGTTGCTGGGCAATTACAAGGTGCAATTACATCATTAAATTTTCCAGAACGATTATCATATCCAAAATTAAATCTGAAACCCCAAACTTTGTTTGATGTGATTTCCATTAAAGCTGCAACATAAGCACCAACACCCTTTCCATCATGAAAAGCAGTTGGAGCTTTTGTTGATGAATTTAAGGTTTGTGTGGTTCCAGCATACTGATTAAAACTTGCAGCACCACTAATACCAAACCAAACTTTAGGAGGAGTAATTTGTTGAGCTTGTGATGTTGTAGTTATTAAAATCAACATCAAACCCACCAGTATTTTTTGTGCTATTGTTTGGTT
>JANPAT010000012.1:0-8608 GCA_031430075.1 Chitinophagaceae bacterium
AAAGATGGTGTATTACTTTATCAAGGTGCTAAAGCTGGAGAAAAAATACAAGTAAACGATTTGCTTTGCATTATTGGCAAAGCAGATTTAGATATTGCATCAATAATTGCTGCATCAAAAAAATTGGGTGCTACAACCTCAAATAAAGCTACTGCAAATAAAACTGAGATTGAATCAACTACAACCAAAGAAACTTCATCACCAGCTTCAACCACACCTACAGAGGTTGTAAATGAAGGAAGAATATTTGCATCTCCATTAGCTAAGAAATTAGCTGAAGAAAAAGGCATTGATTTAAAATTTGTAAAAGGAAGTGGAGATAATGGAAGAATAATTAAATCTGACATTGATAATTATGATAATCAGTTAGTGAGTAAGTCAGCAGAGTCGGTAAATCAATCAACAAATCAACAAATCAACAAATCAACAACTACTCATACAGATGTGCCTGTAAGTCAAATGAGAAAAACTATAGCAAAACGATTAAGTGAAAGCTTATTTACAGCACCCCATTTTTACTTAACCATGAGTGTAGATATGGATGAAGCAGTTAACGCCAGAAAAAAATTAAATGAAGATGGCTCACTAAAAATAAGTTTTAATGATATGGTGATTAAGGCAACTGCTATGGCTTTAAGAATACACCCTAAAGTAAATAGTAGCTGGTTGGGAGATGTAATCAGATTTAATAATAACATCAACATTGGTGTTGCAGTTGCTGTTGAAGAAGGGTTACTAGTGCCTGTTGTTAAAAATGCCGATTATTTAAGTTATAGTGCAATTGGTGCACAAGTAAAAGATTTTGCTCAAAAAGCAAAAGATAAAAAATTACAACCAAGCGATTGGGAAGGCAACACTTTTACCATTAGTAATTTGGGCATGTTTGGTATAGAAGAATTTACTGCAATCATCAACCCTCCTGATAGCTGTATATTAGCAGTAGGTGGTATTACTCAAGTTCCAGTAGTTAAAAATGGTTTAATTGTTCCAGGAAATATTATGAAACTAACTTTAAGTTGTGATCATAGAGTTGTTGATGGAGTTACAGGTGCAGCTTTCTTACAAACTTTAAAAAGCTATTTAGAGCAGCCTTTAAGAATGTTAGTTTAAAATGTATTCAAAATCATAAAAATGCCACAATAAAAATTTGTGGCATTTTTTATGCAACATATTACCGCTTTTTGTTATTAACTCAAATAAATCTTAATTTTTTGCACATTCAATAACAAAAGCTATACTAGAAACGTTCTTATATAGAACAGTTTATCTGAAAACCCTTGTGTATGAAAAAACAAATATTAGTTTTTATTTCAATAACTTGCTTTTCAATTACTTATAGTCAAAGTTATACGTTAAAAGGCAGCATTACAGCAACTCGTAATACTGGAATAACTTTATTACCCAACTCTTCAATTGCAGATGCAAATAGTAAAATTGAAAACTTTGTTGAGAAAAAAAATCCAATTAGGGTTTATAAAACTTCTTTACAACCTCAACTTATCACTATCGGACCAGGCACATTGGTATTACCCGTTAAAGAATACAATAGTTATACCAAAGAAATTTCAACTTCAAAACCAACTTATACAGTTAAAGCAAATCCTCAACCTAAAACAACAACTATTCAACAACCAATTGTTGTAAAAAAAGAAGAACCTAAAACTTTAACAGATAATGGTTTTAGACCATTAACAGAACCTATTGCTTTAGTTACAAAAACTGAAACTCTAAATACAATTGAAAACTTCGATTCCAGAAGTTTAACAGATGTTACAACGCCTTTGAATAATGCCTCAACCCAACTAACCAACCTAGAACCATTAACAGCTTTCACACCCGGATTTAAAGAAATGGAAACTATTGATCCATCTTTAATGAAACAACCACCACTAACTGCTTTAACTAATGGTACAGAGAAAAAAGTAATTGGAAGAAGTTTGCCAGAACTTGCATCAATTGATGGTACTTTACCTAAGACTACAAACCAAAATATTTTGCCAGAATTAGCACCTATTGAAGGTGGTGGAGTAAAATTAACAAACCAAACTACAATTCCAGAGTTAGCACCTATTGAAGCAGAAAATCAACAAAAAAGCTCAAACAATTCAAAAGGAATGTTCATTCCAACTGGAACTAAAATAAGTTCTGAAAAAGGTTCATATATTTTTAAACCAATAACTATTGTTGAGCAAAAAGATAATTTCAATGCAGAGAATATCCCTTATAGAAATAAACCTTCAGCTGGTGGCGGATTTGTTCTTCCCGAATTAGCACCAATTGAGATAAGCAAATCAGTTAAAAATGATATTATTCCAGAACTTGCACCAATAGAGAAAATAATTACTTCTAAAAATGACATCATTCCAGAGTTAGCACCACTAGATGAGCAACATTTTCAACAGCCCTTAAAAGTAAATGCTTCTAAAAAAGGAGTTCCTTGTAAACACATTCATGCACCAAATTGCCCTTGCTATCATCAACCAATTGCAAAAACAACTTATACAACAAAGAAAAAAACATACACTACCAAAAAGAAAACTTATGGGCCTAAAGTAATTTATGTTTACAGGGATGCTCCTAGAACAGAGCAAACAAATGAAAGAATTGTATATATAACGCAACAAAAAACTGAATACAAACAAGAAGAACAACAAAAGCAACCTATGGTTTTGTATAGAGATTATACAAATGTTTATAATAAACAAAACCAAACAAGTTCAAACACAGCAAATACTAAACCATCAAATGTTCAAGAAGCTCAAAAATATTATAACCAAGGAAATTATGCCCAAGGTTTAAATGCAGGACCAACATCTGGCGATTATCCAATGACATCAAGTAATTATGATGCTACAATGAAATATACTTTTCATGTAAGTGATAGAGGAGAGTACGGTGTTAGTGTTTACAATGACCAATGTTTTATCATGTTATCTCAAAATGGTAAAGTTTTAGAGTACAGATCTTCAGTAGATGGAAATTCTGGCAGGCCTAAATTGAATTTCTTTGGAGCTCCAACCAATGTTGCAGGAATACCAATTGAGTATAATTATAATAGAAGTGTATGTAAAATAGGTAATGTAAAATTTGATTATGATTTTGAAGGCTTCTTTAAAAAAGTAGGAAACTCAAATGTGTTTTATAATTCAAAATCTAAATTATCTAATGTAGATAATGTATTTGTAAGATACGATGCTTCTGGAAATATAATTAGTCTTGATCCTAATTATGGTTTGATTCAATTAAACAATCCACTTTAATTTTTTAGAAAAATATAACAGGAGAAGCTGAAAGATTTGAATTATTTCTTTCGGCTTTTTCAATAATACTAAAGTCTGAAAGAATTAATGCTTTATCTTTTTTTATACAAACATCATGTTCAAAATGTACAGAAGGTTTACCATCTTTAGTTTTGACTGTCCATCCATCTTCTTCAGTAAAAACCTCTTTACTACCCATGTTTATCATAGGCTCTATTGCTAAAACTAGATTCTCTTTCATTTTTGGTCCACTTCCTCTTTTTCCATAATTAGGTACTTGAGGATCTTCGTGAAGTGATTTTCCTAAACCATGACCCACCAATTCTCGCACCACTCCAAATTTATTTTTAAATTCTGTATGCTCTTGAATTGCATAAGAAATATCGCCAATTCTATTATTGATAATGGCTTTTTCAATGCCTTTATATAAGCTTTCTTTTGTAACTTGAATCAATCTTTTAACATCATCGGCAATTTCACCAACTGCAAAAGTGTATGCATGATCGCCATGCCATCCATTTAATATTACGCCCAAATCAATTGAAACAATATCACCATTTTTTATAGGTTCATTATTAGGGAACCCATGTACTACTACATCATTTACACTTGCACAAATATTATGAGGGTAACCATGATATCCTAAAAAAGAAGTTTTAGCTTTATGGTCATGAATAATTTCAGAGCAAAGTTTATCAATATTTAAAGTGGTCATACCAGGTTTTAACACTTTAGCAACTTCAGCTAAAGTGTTACTTACTAATAGAGCTGCTGCTTTCATCAATTCAATCTCAGCATTTGTTTTATAATAAATCATCGTAGACACTTTAAAAAAATAAACCTGTCAGAAAATCTAACAGGTTTAAATAATATAAATTATTACAATTATTAAATGATGTTAGAAGTAATTGATTGTCTTCCTTGAACTCTTCCAGAACTCATCAATCCATCATATTTCTTCATTAATAAATGAGTTTCTATTTGTTGTAATGTATCTAAAATTACACCAACCATAATTAATAAACTGGTTCCACCAAAGAAGGTACTAAACTGAGCAGTTACTCCCAAACGTTGAGCAAGCCCAGGCATAATACCTACAAATGCTAAGAAAATAGCACCTGGTAAAGTAACTCTATCCATTATAGTACCTATATAATCAGCAGTTGGCTGACCAGGTTTTACTCCAGGAATAAAACCATTGCTTTTTTTCAAATCTTCAGAAATTTGATTGGGATTGAAGATTAATGCGGTGTACAGAAAAGTAAATCCAATTACCATAATTGCATAAATAATCATGTACCAAACATTACTGTGATCGTTGAATATTCGTGTAATTCCTTGTGCTGATTCAATATTTGTAAATGATATTAAAGTAGGTAAGAACATAATAGCTTGAGCAAATATTATTGGCATTACACCTGCACTATTTACTTTTATTGGTAAAAATTGACGAGAACCCGATAAGTCTAAATTTCTACTTCCAACAATTTGTTTAGCATAACTTAAAGGAATTTTTCGTATACCTTGTACCAGTATAATTAAGCTCATTACTATAGCAATCAAAATAAATATTTCAATCAAGAATATTAATAAACCACCACCAGCTTTTTGACTTTTTGCAGTAAATTCTTGAATAATACTTTGAGGTAAACGAGCCAAAATACCCACCATAATGATTATAGAAGTTCCATTACCTAAACCACTATCTTGAATTCTTTCACCTAACCACATTACAAATAAGGTTCCTGCAGTTAATGTTACAATTGTGGTGAAAGTAAATAACACACCTTGTAACATAATTGCTTGAGCATATCCACCTTGTGGAGCTGTTAAATAAGCAACGTAAGCTCCAGCTTGAAAAGCTGTAACAATTACAGTTAAATATCTAGTCCATTGATTAATTTTCTTTCTACCACTGTCACCTTCACTTTGAACTTTCTTTAATTGTGGTACTAATATTGTCATCAATTGCATGAAAATTGATGCTGAAATGTAAGGCATAATGCCCAATGCAAAAATTGATGCTTGAGAAAAGGCACCACCAGCAAAAGTATCGAACAAACCTAATAACCCTTTATTAGCTGCTTGCAATTTTTCATCATCTAATAATTTTGGATTGATACCTGGTAATACAATATGAGAACCAATTCGGTAAATGAAAATAAGAATAAGAGTGAAAGTAATTTTCTTCTTCAAATCCTCAATTGACCAAATATTCTTAAGCGTTTCTATTAATTTTTTCACTAGTTAGTATGTTGTAAAAGTTAATGTCTTAAAACCAAAAAGGTGCATCTGTGATGCACCGCAAATTTGAAGAAATTATTTAATAATTTCAACTTTTCCTCCCGATCCTTCAATTGCAATTTTAGCTTTTTCGCTAATTGCATTTACTTTGAAGTTTAGGGTTGCTTTCATTTCGCCAGTTCCTAATATTTTTACTTTATCAGTTCTGCTGATTAAACCATTGATGTAAAGGTTTTCTAAAGAAAATTCACTGAATGAATATTTCTCTTGTAATTGATCTATTTGACCAAGGTTAAAAACAACAAATTCAACGCGATTGTTATTTTTAAATCCACGTTTTGGAACACGACGTTGCAAAGGCATTTGACCACCTTCATGTGCATTTTTACGTTGGTAACCTGTACGTGATTGTTGACCTTTATTACCTTTTGTTGATGTGCCACCTTTACCACTAGCTTCACCACGACCAAGCCTTTTTTCTTTGTGAACTGAACCTGCAGCAGGTTTTAGATTGTGTAACTTCATTTTCGATTTTTTACTTTCGGGAAAATCTCCCTCGCTTTTTTATTTTAATTACAGATAAATTAAAAATTAAGAAGTTAATGCTATTTAGCTACTTCTTCAACCTTAATTAAATGATTTACTTTGTTTACCATTCCAAGAATTTGAGGAGTAGCTTCTACTTCTCTACTTGCGTTTATTTTTCTTAAACCTAGAGCAATTAATGTTTGCTTTTGACGCTCAGATCTGTCAATTCCGCTTTTGATTTGAGTTATTTTAATTTTTGCCATCTTAATATTTTTTGAATTTAAAATTTAAGGTTAGAAAAACATCCAACTGCCAACATTAAACTTCCAACTTAATTTATCCGTTGAATACTTTACTTAACTTAACATTTCTATCTTTAGCTACTGCAATAGGCTCTCTTAAACTTGATAAAGCTTTAATAGTTGCTTTAATTACGTTATGAGGATTTGCAGAACCTAAACTTTTTGCTAGAACATCGGTAATACCAGCACTTTCTAAAACAGCTCTCATAGAACCCCCTGCAATTACACCAGCACCATGTGCAGCTGGTTTAATTAAAACCTTTGCAGCACCTGCTTTGCTGAATTGTTCGTGAGGAATAGTACCGTGCATAATTGGAACTTTCACTAAGTTCTTCTTAGCATCTTCAATACCCTTTGTAATAGCTTCTTGAACTTCTTTAGCTTTACCTAAACCTTGTCCAACAATACCATTCTCGTTTCCTACAACAACTAAAGCTGAGAAAGAAAATGTTCTACCACCTTTAGTAGTTTTAACTACACGATTAATGGCAACAACTTTATCTTTTAATTCTAAGTCTCCGCCAGCTTTAATTTTATTATCTATTGATTTTGACATAATTAATTTATTGAATAATTAATATCTAATATTTAAATCTCTAATAAATATTAGATCTAAAATATTAAATCTAAAATACTAATCCTCCTTCTCTTGCACCATCTGCAACAGCTTTAATACGACCATGGTATAAATTACCACCTCTATCAAAAACTACATTTGCAATACCTAATTCAGCAGCTTTACGAGCAATTGCTGCACCAACTAATTTCGATTTTTCTGTTTTGTTCACTTTTTGAGCAACTACATCTTTTTCTTTTGAAGATGCCGCAGCTAAAGTAACAGCATTATCATCATCTATTAATTGAGCATAGATTTCAGTATTACTTCTAAAAACTGATAATCTTGGTTTTGTTGCTGTACCAGAAATTTTTTTACGAATTCTGTATCTTATTTTTTGTCTTTGTTCTAATTTAGTATTCATTGTATATATTTTATTTTCCGATGCTGCCGGAAAAATTAATGATTATTATTTACCTGCTGCTTTACCTGCTTTTCTTCTTAATACTTCGCCTGCAAATTTCACACCTTTACCTTTGTATGGTTCTGGTTTACGTAAGCTTCTTAATTTAGCACAAACCTGACCTACTAATTGTTTATCGGTTCCTTCAATAGTAATTGTTGGATTTTTACCTTTTTCTGTAATAGTAGTAACTTTTAATTCTTTGGGAATTTCAAAGACGATGTTATGAGAATAACCTAAAGCTAAATCTAAAACATTACCTGTGTTTGTAGCTTTAAAACCTACCCCAACTAGTTCCATATCTTTTCTATATCCTTCAGTAACTCCTTTTACAAGATTGCTTACTAAAGAACGATACAAACCATGCATTGCACGATGACGAATTTGTTCTGTTGGTCTTTTAATTAATACTTCAGTGGCACTTGCTTCAATGATCATATCACTATCAACAGTTTGAGATAATTCTCCTTTAGGTCCTTTTACAGTAATGATATTATTCGTAGAAACAGAAACTGTTACTCCTTTTGGTAATACTACTGGTTGTTTTCCAATTCTTGACATAGTCGATTTTTATTTTTTTATTAAGATAATTTATTTTCAGCCACGACATGAGGCTTAAATGTAAAATCATAAAAAAATTTATAAATTTAGCTTAGCTAATATAGCAAAGCACCTCTCCACCAACGTTTTGAGCTTTTGCTTGTTTATCAGTTAATACTCCTTTTGAAGTACTAATGATAGCAATACCTAAACCATTAATTACTCTTTTAATTTCTGCTGGTTTAGCATAAGCTCTTAAACCTGGACGGCTAACTCGTTCTAAACTTTTAATAGCAGGAGATTTAGTTGCTGCATCATACTTTAATGCAATCTTAATTAAACCTTGCTTGTTATCATCTTCAAATTTATACTTCAAGATATAGCCTTGATCATATAAAATTTCAGTAATCCTCTTTTTTAAGTTAGAAGCAGGAATTTCAACTAGTCTGTGACCAGCCATTTGTGCATTTCTAATTCTTGTTAGTTAGTCTGCTATAGGATCTGTAACCATAATAATTTGTAATTTCTTTTTACTTTAATTTCTAATTTTTAATTAGATGTTTTTTGTTGGATGATTTTACCAACTTGCTTTTTTCACTCCAGGAATTAATCCATTTAAAGCCATATCTCTAAACATTATTCTAGATATTCCAAAATAACGTATATAACCTTTAGGCCGTCCTGTTAATTGGCAACGATTATGTAAACGAACTGG
>JANPAT010000013.1:0-14061 GCA_031430075.1 Chitinophagaceae bacterium
ATTTTGGTTTAGGTGAAGCTGATATTTATTTAATGCAAACACTATCTCAACAATTTAATTCAATTATTTTTTTCTTTGGGAATCCTTATGCAATAAAAAATGTTTGTGATGGTAGAAATATTATTTCTTGTTATGATGAAAATAAAGAAACACAACAACAAGCTGCATCAATTTTATTAGGCAAGTTAAAACCTATTGGTAAATTGCCTGTTACCGTTTGTGATTAATTATAGTCGTAATTGTAAGTCATTTCTCCAATCTTTTCGCCTTGCTTATTATAACCACCTTCTTTTTCTTTCAGTTGTTTATCATTGTAAGAATATTTCCAAACAAAATAATTGCTGCTACCATAAGGTATTTGAGTAAGTTGTACTAGTTTGTTCTGAAAATTATATTCAAACAAAAATTCAGGTAACATTCTATTCACTTTTAAATTAAACTTTACAATATCTGTAATTAAATTTTGATTGTTATAGAAATAATAATAAGTTTCTATCAATTTGTTTTTATAAGTCCATCTTTCTTCGATTATATTATTTTTTTCATCTTTTAAAAAATCAATATAAGTGGTGTCATTATTATTTTTAATTTTTAACATGCTACTCAAAACATCTTTATCATTATAAATAAATAAATGGTTTTCTTCGAAACTTTTATTTACAGCAGTATCTATACTCTTTGAATTTATCTGAATTAATTTTCCTTGATTATTATAATAATAATTAATGGTTGAGTTTACATTTTTTATGTCTTCTTCTTTTTTTGTAATTAGGTTGTTCTCATAATACTGAGTAGAAGAATTTGTAATACCAATTGATAATTGAGCTTCAGTTAATAAAGTATTCCAAGAATTTGTAAAAAATTGTTTAATTAATATGCCATCTTCATTTGAGTTGTTATCAATAACAATCTTTTTTACTTTATTATTTTTTAAATTCAAGTAATTTATATTTCCTTGTTGAGTTAAAAGAATATCGCTGTAGTAGTATTGACCCAACGAAACATTTATATAACCTAAAATGATAACTGTAAGAATTATAATTTTCTTCATTTTGTAAAAATAGCAACTTAATAATAACCCATATTAGACCAGGATGGCTTTTTGTAGAAACAATTGTTAACTTATGCTAATAAAAACTAATTCTAACTTAATTTTAGAGTAAATACAAATTTCAATTTTACATTATGAATACTACAGCTGAAAAGTTTCTTAAATTGAAACAAATAATGGATGAATTAAGAGAAAAATGTCCTTGGGATAAAAAGCAAACTATTCAAACATTACGAACAATGACTATAGAAGAAACTTATGAATTATCTGATGCAGTTTTAAATAACGATTGGCAAAATATTAAAGAGGAGTTGGGTGATTTGATGTTACATATATTGTTCTATACTCGAATAGCTACTGAACAAAAGCAATTTGATATTAATGATGTATTAGAATCTATAGCAACCAAATTAATAAACAGGCATCCGCATGTTTATGGCAACATTATTGTTACTGATGATAATGATGTAAAGAAGAATTGGGAAAAAATTAAACAACAAGAGGGCAAAAAAAGTGTTTTAAGTGGTGTTCCAAAATCTATGAATGCTATGCCAAAAGCCATTTGCATACAAGAAAAAGTAAAAAAAGTTGGTTTTGAATGGAAGCATTTAGATGATGTTTGGATGAAAGTTGAAGAAGAGATTGCAGAACTAAAAGAAGCAATAAATAAAAATAATCAAAAAGAAATTGAAGAGGAGTTTGGTGATGTGCTTTTCAGCCTAATTAATTATTCAAGATTTTTAAATATTGACCCTGAAATTGCTTTAGAAAAAGTAAATGCTAAATTCATTAATCGATTTATACAAATGGAAGAACTTGCTGAACTTGAACATAAACATTTAACTGAAATGAGCCTCGAGGAAATGGATGATATGTGGAATGCTGTAAAAAAAACGTTACGTGATTAATCAACTTAAAGAAATTTTATTTTTTAGAAAACGATACCTGTTTATTGTTTCAGTTTGTTTATTCATATGCTCTTTTGTTCTTCAAGGTTTAGTTACGAACCAGTATTCGCCAGAATTTGTATCAAAGCAAGTTGAAAAAAAAATTCATGAAAAAGAGCAAGATTTCAACATTCTTTTATCTGATACTTCATTTCTAAAACAACTTAATTGCAAAAGGGGAAATAATTTTTTATATCAGTATTTTTATAAACCATATGGAATTTTTGTTTATATATTAAATAAAGATTCCTCGCTTCAGCTAAAAGCTTGGAGTAATAATAAGTTTAATTTTAATCCAACTGTTAAATACGCTACAGATGCCAGTTATGTTGAATCTTATGAAAATGGAACTTTTGAAATAGTACAGAAAAAAGTATTTACTCAGCAACAAGGTTTTTTAGTAGTTGCTGTAATTCCAATTAAATGGCAATACTTTATTACTAATCGATATTTAACACCAAAATTTGATGGCCTTGGACAATATTATAAATACTATCAACTTCAAAAAGAAGTAAATGCTTTCCCTATAAAAAATAACGAGGGTAAAATATTAGCTTATTTAACTAAAACACATCAAGGTACTATTTTATATTATTCATGGATAATTATTTTAACTAGGCTTTTTGCTTTAGCAGCTTTTTTTATATTTCTTAATAATTTTTGTGTTGATGTGGTTAAAAAAATAAATTTTAAAACAGGCTTTAGTATTTTGTTGGTTGTAGTACTCTTTTTAAGACTAATAAATTATTTTAAATTTGATTTTCCGTTCAACTTTAAAAAACTTTCATTATTTGACCCATCAGTTTATGCTTCAAATGTTTTGCATCCTTCTTTAGGAGATTTATTACTCAATTTAATACTTATATTTTGGTTGGTTTCATTTTATAAAAACCATTATCAGCAAAAAAAAGATGCTGGTATTGTAAATTCTTCAATACGAATTTCTATACTTAGTTTTTTATCTTTCGGGTTGGTTAGTGTTTTAAAAAGTTTAGTTGTTGATTCTAAAATTTCATTTAATGTTAGTAATTTTTTTAGTTTAAATATTTATACAGGAGTAGCAATTATTTCAATATGCTTATTGTTTATTAATTTTTTTAAAATTGGGGAGTTACTATTATATCCGATAAAGTATAAAGCAAAAAATTATCTGTATTATTTTACAATAATTATTTTAAATTCAATTGTTTGTAATAATTATTTTCTAAATTTTTCAACTAACTATCATTGGCTATGTATATCAATAATAGTTTGGATTTGCCTATTTGTTCTATTTCAGAAAAATGCTTTTGAAAAAGATAGATATTTTGCAGAAAGAAATATTGCACTTTCTTTAAAATGGATTTTGTATTTCACTTTATCAGCATCTTTTCTAATTATATATTTCACCAAAAATTTAGAATTACAGCAATGGAAAAAAGTAGCTGAAAATGTTCACTTACAATCGGATGCTACGGTGGAAAATTTATTAAATATAGCCACTGCAGGATTTAGCAATGCATTTTTTGTTTTTAATATGGATAGATTTAAAAGTGAAAGTGAATCTAATTTTTTACGTGACAGTTTAGTGGCAGAAAATTTTTCTGGTTATTTAAATAAGTATAATACTCAAATTTATTTGTTCGATAGTTTGCATATGCCTATCTATAACGTTGATTCATTACAATATAAAACCTTAAATGATTATATTAAAAAGGCTATTCAAGTAATTCCTGATAAAAATTTATTTAGCTATCAAAACAATAATCAAACAAAAATATATTTCTTTAAAAAAGAATTGTATTCTATCAATAATAAAACAATTAGCTCTTTATTTGTTGTTTTTCAAGAAAAAAAAGAAAATAATAATAGTGTATTCCCAGTGTTATTTAAGCAATGGCAATATGATGATGTTTTAACTAATTATGCTTATGCAATCTATAATTCTGGGGAGTTAGTTAATCAAGATGGAAATTATAATTTTAATTTAAAATACAAAAACACTGGTGAGAAGTATCAAGAAATTAATGAAAAAGATAAAAGTATTTTAATATACGAGCCTCAAAATTCTAAAGCCATTATATTAGTAAAATCTAATCGAGATGTTTTAGATTTTATCACCTTTTTCGCCTATTTATTTTTTGCATTTTTATTAGTGACTTTTATTTTTATATTCATTAATAAAATAGTTGGTTCAAAATTTAGTTTAAAATTATTTATCCATTCAATTCAATTCAATATTCGTACTCAGATACGAGTTGTTATAATTTTTGTTTCGTTATTTTCATTTTTAATTATTGGTATTGTAACTATTTTATTTTTTATTGAAAAATTTAATCAAGCTAGTCAAGATAGATTAGTTAAGTCTGTAAATAATATTTCAACTGAGATTGCAAATCTTTATAATGCCAATAACAATTATTTAAAAGCTAAGCACGATGTAGAATTATTAGGATTTGCAAAACAATTAGGTGTTGATATTAATTTATTTGATTCTACTGGTTCATTAATATTTACAACACAGCCTTATATCTATAATAAGAAGTTAATTGATTCAAGAATGAATCCTATTGCTTATCAAAAAATATTTTTTGAGAATCAATCTTTGTTTAAGCAAAACGAAAAAATAAGTGAACTATCATATATAAGCTTATATAAGCCATTAATAAATAATCAAGGAAGAATAATAGCTTGTATTAATATTCCTTTTCTAAATGCTGAATCGGAACTGGAAAATGAAATTTCAACATTTATGTTAACATTAATGAATTTGAATGCTTTTATATTCTTAATAGCAGCTGCTATTGCATATTATATTGCCAATAGAATAACAAGTTCATTTAAACTTATTTCTAATAAAATGAAAGAAGTAAATTGGCAAGAACAAAGTGAAGAAATAGTTTGGAATAAAAACGATGAAATAGGTGATTTAGTAAATGAATATAATGTAATGGTTCGCAAATTGAATGCAACTGCTGCAGCATTTGCATTAAGTCAAAAGGAAGTAGCCTGGAAAGAAATGGCACAGCAAGTAGCACATGAAATTAAGAACCCTTTAACACCTATGAAATTAAGTTTGCAATACTTACAAAAAAGTATTGAACAGGGAGATCCAAACATAAAAGAATTGTCAAAAAATGTTTCTAATACATTAATAGAACAAATTGATCAGTTGAGTAAAATAGCCCAAGATTTTTCTCAATTTGCAAATATTAGTAATAGTAAATTCGAGAAATTACAGCTTACAGAAATTATTGATAATATCATTCAATTATTTGAAGTGGATAAAAAAATTGTATTCAATCATCTTCAACTGCCAAAAGATATTTTTATTATTAACGATAAATTACAAATTCAACGATTATTTACCAACATTATTAAAAATGCAATCGAAGCCGAGAATAAACATGAACAAATCATAATCGATATTGATTATGCTATTAATGATAATGAAGTTATAATTGAAATTTCAGATAATGGTATTGGTATTACTGACAATATTGCTCGAAAAATGTTTACACCAAACTTTACAACTAAAACTTCTGGAACTGGCTTGGGACTTGCAATATGCAAAGGAATTGTTGAAAATTCAAATGGAAAAATTTGGTTTAAAACTTCAGAAAAAGGAACCACATTTTATGTTCAATTACCCATGTTGTAATTATCTTTTTAATTTTTGTTCAAATACAAAATTCTCAAATTGTTTAAGTGTAAAACTGCTCAGATTTTGTTCGGCAGTTAAGCAAGTTTTTTGTGCAGCTAAAACTCCATATTTACAATCATCAAATCCATCAATACTGTGTGCATCTGGATTAATTGAAATCAATACATTTTTTTCTAAAGCCTTATTTATCCATTTCCAATCAATATCTAAACGTCTCGGATGAGCATTTAATTCAATAACAACTTTATTGGCTGCACAAGCATCAATTATTTTTTGGTGGTTAATCGGATATCCATTTCGGCTCAATAATAATCTGCCAGTCATATGACCTAAAATTGAAGTGTAAGGATTTTCAATGGCATTAATCAATCGAGCCATTGCCTTTTCTTCAGGCATTGATAAATTGGAATGTATTGAAGCAATTACTAAATCAAAAGTATTTAGAATTTCATCGGCATAATCTAAACTACCATCATTTAATATATCACTTTCAATGCTTTTAAAAATTTTAAATGGATTTAATTTTATGTTGAGTTCTTCTATTTCTTTATGTTGGGCTAGCACTCTTTCAACTTGCAATCCTTGTGCATAAAATGCTGTTTTACTGTGGTCGCTTATTACCAAGTATTCATAACCTTTTTCTTTTGCAGCAGTTGCCATTTCTTCTACAGTATGGCTACCATCACTCCATCTACTATGGCTATGAATAATACCTTTTATGTCTGTTATTTCAATAGTTTTAGGAATTTTATTTTCTTTTGCTAGTTGAATAATATGCTCATCTTCTCTTCTATAAGCAGCAATAAATTCGAGATTATTTTGGGTAAAAATATCTTCTTCTGAATGGTAAATTATTTTATCACTTAATTCAAAATGTTTTTTAAAATATGCAAAAAACGCATCTGAACAATTGTGTTTAAATTGTGTAAAATAAAAGTTTTCGTTATTGCATAAATAAAATTTTAAAAGTACATTCTCATTCCCTTTTAAAGCAATACAATCATCCTCTTCATCTTCTACATGATAATTATTAGTTACAAAAAAATCTTGTAATATTTTTTTTGATGAAGTGGTAACCCATTCAATTTTATCAATAATATTAAGTTGCCTTTTAAAATCTCCAACCATTGCAAATTTGAAATTACTGAATTGTGTTTCGAGCATTTGGTTAAAGCTTATAGCATAAGTTTCAATTTGTGCATATAAGTAACTGCCAAATGTGCTGTAATAAAATTCAATGGAATTTTTTATACTTTGCTGTGTTTTTTCTCCAAAGCCTTTGTAAAGTGTTAATCTGTTTTCGTTGCAAGCATATAATAATTCACCAATTGTTTCAATTTCCATTTCTTTCCAAATAGTAGAAATTTTCTTTGGACCTAAACCTTTAATATGTTGTAACATTTCTATAATACCTTGAGGTGTTTTAGAAATTATTTCATCTAAAACTGATAATGTTTTAGTATCTAATTGTTCAATTATTTTCTTTGCAACACTATCGCCAATGCCTTTAATTGAAGCAATTTTATTTCTATCTAATAATAAAAATTCTTGTGGTAAATTTTCAATGTTGAAAGCTGCAATGGCATATGATTTTGATTTGAATGCATTTTCTCCATGAATATCCATGAGTTTGGATAAAAGAGAAAAATTATCTGCAATGGCACTATTAGTCATGCACCAAAAATAATCAAATCAATAAGCTAACCTCAAAATAAATTAACGTAACAAATCACAAGGTTTTAAACCAGTGTGTTTTTTAAACGCTGCAGAAAAATGTGATATGGATGAGTAACCTAAAAGAGCAGAAACATCGGTTACACTTAAACCTTTTTCGTACAATAAATATTTAGCATGTTCCATTCTTTGTTGTTGAAAAAAATCGAAGATGGTTGTTCCAAAAACTTCTTTGAACCCTTTTTTAAGATAGCATTCATTAATAGCAACTTTTCTACTTAAATCTTTAATGGTAATTGGGTTACCTATATTTTGTAATAAGATTTCTCTACTGCTGTAAATGGCTTGTAAACTATGTTCATCTTGTAAAAACTTACAACTAAAACCTTCTTGTTTTTCATCAACCAAGCAATCTAAACTATAAAGTAAAAGCTCATGAATTTTTGCATTTAAAAAAATATTTTCAAGAGCACCAGTGTAACTATGGTTTAATAATGCATCTAATACATTTCTTTTTTTAAAACAAAGCGGAAAAAGTTTATTAAATGCTGCAGGATGTTTAAATGCTAGTACTTCATCTTTTCTATTGCTCAATTTTACATTATGTGTAAATTGATGTAAAAAAGTTGATGAGAAATGAAATACAAACACATCCACTGTATTTAATTTTCCATCACAATTGTCTGTTGGTTTTTGTAAACAATGGCCACAACTTTTTTCTTCACAATATCTATTTCCAGAAACACAAAAGCGAAGTTCTAAATAATTATCATTTGGTTTTTTTTCATTGTAATGGTACACCATCATTCCAGTATCATCAGCTATCCAAGGATGTTCTGCATAATATCTGTTCATGTTAAACACTAGTGAACCCGGAATGTTTTGCTCTTTGTGAAAAAGCAAATCCATAGTAGATTCAATGCCACTTCTGTTAGCTGTTTTTAATATGTCGAGTGTTTTTTGTGTCATTGTTTGCAAAATTAGTGTATATACATGTAATTTACAAGTTTTTCTTTTTTGCAACTGTTAAAGTGTACTAATTTTGATAGAAAGAAAATGTAATCTTGTAAGTATATGGTTTTCAATATTCGAGTCTATGGAATTTTAGTAAACAATTTAAATCAAGTTTTAATAAGTGATGAACTAATTAAAGGCAAACATTATACCAAATTTCCTGGTGGTGGTTTAAAATTTGGAGAGGGAATCAAGGATTGCTTAATAAGAGAGTTTAAGGAAGAAACCGAATTAAATATTATTGTAGGGGATCATTTATATACTACAGATTTTTTTCAGGTGTCTGCATTTAATGCCAATCATCAAATCATTTCGGTTTATTATAAAGTTTCTGTTGATAAAGAATTGGATGTTATTGAGCATTTTAAAAACAATCAATCTAAAAATAGTGATAATAATAATGAAGTATTTAGATGGATTAATTTGGATAATATAACTGAAGATGTTGTTACATTACCAATAGATAAAATTGTAGTTAGAAAATTTAAAAATAATAATTAATAATTAATATTTACTCGGGTATAATTAAAAGGGGTAATTTTTTTTAATTCGGCTTTTATTTTTTTCGAAATTTTTAGATTATTAATAAATTGATGTAAAATGCTTTTACCCTGCTCTACGAAGCTTGTAGCTTCGATAGAATTATTATATTGTTTTCAACAATTTCCCTGCTAAGCATTTCATAATAAAATAACACTACACCAAACTAAAACCATTTACTTTTAAATATCCATTTACACAAAAATTTAAGTATAAAACTGCTCATCATTCCTTTACTACTTTTAACAATAAGCACTAGTTGCAAAAAAAGCAATACAATTGCTGAAATTGATAAGCTTCCCCCATAACCCAGGGCTGTTGTGTTCTATGTATGGTGCGTCTTTTCGAGGGTTCTTGCCCGAGAAATCTGTTAAGTTTTATTGAGTAGATTTTTCGTTCGTGCCTCACTCGAAAAGATGTTGAGTTTTTCTACACAATTAAAAAATAATAATAATAATGCTGAGGTTTTAAATGGATAAATTTAAATGAACTTACAACAGAAATGTTATCGTTATCAATTGATAAAATTGTTGTTCAAAAAATAATGGAGTCCAGCAAAAACTAGTAATTCATTTTCACTCCAGTATAATTAAATGGCGTAATTTTTTTCAACTCTTCTTTAATTTTTTTAGAAACTTTTAGATCATTAATAAATGCATGTAATGTGGTTTTATTAATTTGTTCTTTGCCTCTTGTTAATTGTTTTAGTGCCTCGTAAGGATTAGAATAGTTTTCTCTTCTTAAAATGGTTTGAATAGCTTCTGCAACAACTGCCCAATTATTATCTAAATCTTTTTGAATGGCTAATTCATTTACAATTAATTTATCAATTCCTTTTTTTATAGAGAAGATGGCCAACATGCTATGTGCAAATGGAACACCAATATTTCTTAGCACTGTACTATCTGTTAAATCTCTTTGTAATCTTGAAATAGGAAGTTTGCTTGCTAAATGTTCAAACAAAGCATTTGCTATACCTAAGTTGCCTTCAGCATTTTCAAAGTCGATAGGGTTAACTTTATGTGGCATTGCTGAGGATCCTACTTCATTAGCTTTTGTTTTTTGTTTGAAATAATCCATGCTAACATAAGTCCATATGTCTCTTGTAAAATCAATTAAAATATTATTAATTCTAATAATAGCATGACATTGAGCAGCTAAATTATCGTAATGTTCAATTTGAGTAGTGAATTGTTGGCGTTGTAATTCTAAATCTTTTTCAACAAATTCATTAGCCAATTGAATCCATTTTTTTTCTGGAAAAGCAACATGGTGAGCATTAAAATTTCCAGTTGCTCCACCAAATTTTGCAGTAAAAGGAATATGTGCTAAAAGATGAATTTGTTTTTGTAAACGTTCCACAAACACCATCATCTCTTTACCTAAAATAGTTGGAGATGCAGGCTGTCCATGTGTCCTAGCTAATATCGCTACTTGTTTTAATCCCTTTGCTAAAACATGAATTTGATTTTGTAAGTTTAAAATACTGGGCAAATATTCATATTCAAAAAAATGCTTTAGTAATTTAGGAACAGCGGTGTTGTTAATGTCCTGAGACGTTAATCCAAAATGAACCCATTCGATTAATTTAGGTTCTCCATTTTTCTTAATAATATTTTTTACAAAATATTCTACTGCTTTCACATCATGATTAGTAATAAGTTCAGTTTCTTTTATTTCCTGTGCATTTGAGATATCAAAATTTTCAACGGCATTTAATAATTGTTGTTTGGTTTTATTGGAGAGTTTAAAGAATTTTTTATTCGATAAAAAAATAAAATACATTACTTCAATTTTTACTCTATACTTCATTAACGCATATTCAGAAAAATATTGGTCTAAAAAAGATAATTGTTTTCTATATCTACCGTCGATAGGAGAGATGGCTGAAAGAGAATTTAATTCCATAAAGTATAAAAATTTTAGCTATGTATTTTAAAATACATTTGTGGTAAAATTAGCACAATTGAATAAGATAAAGGTTGGTGCAGTAAGTTATTTAAATACAAAGCCACTTTTATATGGCTTTAAACAAACTAACATTTTAAAAAGGATTGATTTATTTGAGGATTACCCATCAAAAATTGCAGCAATGTTGTTGAATGAAGAAATTGATGTAGGATTGGTTCCTGTTGCAGTAATTAAAAATTTGAAAGAACATTTTATTATAAGTGATTATTGCATTGCATCAGAAAACGAAGTTGCAAGTGTTGCCATTTTTTCGAATAAACCCCTCGAAGAAATTACACATGTTTATTTAGATTATCAAAGTAAAACATCAGTTAATCTTACAAAAATATTATTCAAATATTTTTGGGAAAAAAATGTTGAATTTATAAATGCTTCTGAAAATTATATTAATGAAATTGATGGTTCAACAGCAGGATTAATTATTGGTGATAGAGCATTAAACGCTATGGAACATTTTACTTTTCAATACGATTTAGCAAAAGCCTGGAAGTCATTTACAGGTTTACCTTTTGTTTTTGCTGCTTGGGTAGCTAATAAAAATTTGCCTACTGATTTTATTGAACAATTCAATGCAGCAAATGCTGTTGGTGTAGAAAAAATTGATGAAGTAGTTGAATATTTAGATTATAAAAATTATAATCTAAAAAAATATTTTACTGAAAATATTTCGTACGTTTTAGATGATGAAAAAAGAAAAGGGTTGGCATTGTTCTTAAAGTTGATGGACGATTTATAAAATTAATCTTGCAATTCTGCCTTTACTTCCAGCAAAGAAAACGGCATTTCCTTTTTTGGCTTTTTGTACTACATGAAAACCCTCGTTGCTTATTTTTTTCCAATTCAATCCAGCATCTTCGCTCAAGTCAATACCATTTAACCCACATGTAATTGCTTTATTTTTATCAATAAAAACCACACATGATCTATAGCCTGAAGGAGGAGTTGTTGGTAAAGTAAATTGCTTACTTTTTAAATTAAATATTACACAGTTTTGATGGGTAGCACTATCTTTTGTAAAATCGCCACCCACAATTATAGCTTTGTTTTTATTAATTGCTATTGAATTGGCACCAGTGGATTGAATACCTTGAACCAATGGTAAGTTAAATTGATTTTTATTGATATATAAATTCGAAGAATTTCCTCCAGAAACAAAAATCATTTGTTTCTTTTTCAAAAAAATGTTTGTACCACTCGAAGCAAAAAAAGCTTCTTTATCTTGCATGGGTTTTGGTTCAAAAAACAAATCTGTTGACCAATTTTCTCCAGCATCTTTTGTAATGGCAATAAAAGGTTTGTTGTTTATAGGATCGCCGATCACCACTCCATTTTTATCATTTCTAAAATGCATAGCATCTAAAAACATTCCTCTTGTAGAATCAAAAAAAACTGTTCTCCAATTTTTTCCACCATCAATAGTTTTTAAAATGTAAGCAGGTTCAGCAATACAGATAATGATTGCTGTATTGCTATCAAATGCTTCAATATCTCTAAATTCTTTTTTTTCAAATTGTGGAACTTGTTTCCAAATAAAATTTTTTCCTCCATCAACACTTCGAGCCACCATGCCATTACTTCCACTTGCCCAAATAATTTTTTCATCAACAACACTGAGTCCTCTTAAAGAAGTTTTTGTACCCGAAGAAAGAATATCAATCGTTTGATTAAATGCTGTAATACTGATTAAAACTGAAGCAATGATTAGTTTAAATTTTATTGAATTGAAAGCCATATTTAAAACTTTTGTAAATTTATTTTCTCCCTCCAAATATCTTAGTTTTTGATGTGGTTGCATAAATTGATTTAGGATTAGAAACAGGGGTTTTGCACTAATTGTCTATTTTTCAACAATTATTCTTTAAAATTTGCAGCTTAAATGACAAAAAACTGCTGTATTTCTTATATCCTCAACCCCTATCTTTGCCAACCTAAAATTTAAAAATAATAGTTATGCAACTGAAAGGCTTAGTGCGATTTTTTGCCGTTCTTCTCACAATTATCTGCTTATACCAACTTTCATTCACTTTTTTTGTTCGTGGTCACGAATCTGAAATGCAAAAAAAAGCCGAGAGCTGGGTTAAAAGAAACTTTGTTTCTCCTGAGGAAAGATTTCCTAATTCTGCAGATGCTAATTTAAAAGCAAATTATGCTGATAGTTTAAAATTAGTTACTGAAAATAGATTACAAGTTATACTGGATAGTACTAAATCAACTAAAATTGGTTGGTTTGGATTTACAACTTACAGAAATGCTAAAGACAAAGAATTGGCTTTAGGTTTGGATTTACAAGGTGGCATGAGTGTAACCATGGAAGTAAGCATGGATGGTTTAATTAAATCGTTAGCTGAGAATACTAAAGATGCCAGTTTTAATAAAGCATTAGAAACTGCACTAGCTAAAAAAGCAAATTCTGGTGCCAATTTAATTTCGTTGTTTGTTGATGAATATAAAAACCAAAATGCAAGCAATAATCTTGCAAATTTTTTCATCAATAAAAGTAATGGGAAAATTAAATTTTCTTCAAGTAACAATGATGTTGCAAATTATTTAGAAGAAAAATCTGTAGATGCTTTTAAAAATACTACTAACATTATTCGTAATAGAATTGATAAATTTGGTGTAGCATCACCAAACATCAATCCTGATGAGAAAAAAGGTACCATAAATATTGAATTAGCAGGAGCAAAAGATCCTGAAAGAGTAAGAAGTTTTTTACAGTCTACTGCAAACCTTCAATTTTTTGAATGTTATAAAGTAATTGATATTGCCGATAATATTCGTGCTGCAGATAAATCATTAGAAAATTATTTAGCTGGAACAAAATCTGATTCTACCATAAAAGATACATCAGCTAAAGCAAAAGTTGATAGTAGTAAATTAAATCCATTATTAAGAGTAGTTCAATTTGTTCAACCTTACGATGAGAAAGGCGTTTCAAAATGGCCATCTAATTTGGGCTATGTTGCAATAAAAGATACTGCATTAGTAAATCAATATTTACGAATTGAAACTGTAAAAACTAAGTTTCCACCAAATGCAAAATTTGTTTATGGCAAATTAGAAAGAGATAGAGATGATAAAGAATTAAATTTCTTATCGCTTTATGCTATTAAAACTTTAGATAATGATCAGGCAGAATTAGAAGGTGATCATATCACAGGTGCAAGACCAGATTATGGTCAAAGTGGAGAAGTTGTTGTTTCAATGGAAATGGATGCTGT
>JANPAT010000014.1:0-3048 GCA_031430075.1 Chitinophagaceae bacterium
AATTTTTCGAGTTTCTCAAACGCTGTATTTGTGAAATTCCTTTCAAAGCCGCCAATACGCCCAATATTAGTAGTAAGGCGGGACCCACATACTTCTTCATATATTTCGTAAATTAATTCTCTGTATTGCATTACATACAAAAATCCTGTGTATGCACCTGCATCAACACCAACAATAGAATTACAAATTAAATGATCTGAAATTCTTGCCAACTCCATTATAATTACACGTAAATAATCAACTCGTTTTGGCGTTTCTACTTTCAATAATTTTTCGCAGGTTAAATGCCAACCCATATTATTTAATGGAGCCGAGCAATAATTTAATCTGTCGGTTAATGGTGTAATTTGATATAGTGGTCTGCGTTCTGCAATTTTTTCAAAAGCTCTATGAATGTAACCAACAGTTTGTTCTGCACTAACAATTCTTTCTCCATCAAGTTCAATAATATTTTGGAAAACACCATGTGTTGCAGGGTGTGTAGGACCTAAATTTAAGGTGGTTGTTTGTTTACCAATTGAACCTTCTGGTAGTTTTATATGATGTTGTAATACGTCTGACATTTATTTTTAATTCGACAATTTTTAAATTCGATAATTCGACAATCAATTGGCTAATTGCCAAATTGTCGAATTGTTTAATTGATTTTATCCTCTTCCAAACATTTCATCATCCTTATCAACTCTTGTCTGATCTTCCAATGGAAATTCTTTTCTCATAGGAAAATAATTCATTTCATCAACATTCAATATTCTTTTCAAATTAGGATGACCAACGAAATTGACTCCATAAAAATCGTAAGATTCTCTTTCCATCCAATTTGCAGCTGCAAAAATATTTGAAGCAGTATAAACATCTGGCTGATTCACATCAGCAAAAACTTTAAATCGTAATTTTATATTCTTATTAATATTATGCAAATGATACACTACTGCTAATTCTCTTCCTAATTGATTGGGGTAATGAACAGCTGTTAAATCGGTTAAGAATTTAAATTGTAAATTTTCATCATCGAATAAAAATTGCAACACTTTTAAATTCATTTCTTTTGGTGCTTCAAAAGAAAGCATTCCAAATTGCTCTTCCCAATTAGTGAGAATATCTCCGAATTTTTCTGTTAGTTTTTGTTTTATCAGTTCGTTATTTAAACCCATAATTTGATAATTCTTCAATTTGATAACTCAACAATTCAATTGGCATATTTGCTTATTGTACCATTGATTTTTTTACTCTATTCCGTAACTATTTAATAAAGCTTTATATTCTTCGGTATTTCTTCTTCCAAAACTTTCATTTTGTACTAAATCTTGTATTCTCAACACTCCATCAATAATAGCTTCAGGGCGTGGTGGGCATCCAGGAACATAAACATCAACGGGTATGATTTGATCAATGCCTTGCAATACACTATATGAGTCGAAAATTCCACCACTACTTGCACAAGCACCAACTGCCATAACCCAACGTGGTTCTGACATTTGCAAATAAACTTGTCGCAACACAGGTCCCATTTTTTTTGCAATAGTTCCCATTACCATTAATAAATCGCATTGACGTGGTGAGAACCCTACTCTTTCACTTCCAAAACGAGCTAAATCATAATGGCTTCCCATAGTTGCCATAAATTCTATACCACAACAACTGGTTGCAAATGGTAAAGGCCAAATAGAATTTTTTCTTGCTAATCCTACAACTTTGTCTAAGCTAGTTGCAAAAAAACCTTCTCCACTGTAACCTTCTGGCAATTCAGCAATCATTAAGCTATCACTTAATTTAGCTTCTTTAGGATATATGTTAAATCGAACAGGACGCATATAATAATGTTTAATGTTTAATGTTTAATGTTTAATTATTTTTCATTTATAATTCAACATTTAACATTCATAATTACTTATTCTTCCCAATTTAGTGCACCTTTTTTAATGATATAATAAAAGCCAACTAAAAAGAATCCCACAAACATTAGAACAGCCATAAATGTTTTCCAACCCATTGTTGGGTCTGCAGCAAAAGTTTTAAAATTTACAGCATAAGGGTAAAAGAAAATTACTTCTACATCAAACAAAACAAATAAAATAGCTACTAAAAAATATTTTACAGACATGGGTTGACGTGCATCTCCATGAGATTCTATGCCACTTGAAAAAGATGCTAATTTATCTTTTGTTTTTCTTTTAGGTCCAACAATTGCTGAAAGAAATAACATGGCAGCTACAAAGCCTGCTGCAAAAAGTAACTGAATACCAATAACCAAGTAATTTGATGCTGAATTAGTTGTTTCAATATCTAACAAGCTGTACATATTAAAAATTGTGTGGCAAAGATAGTTATGTGCATTTAATAAACTAAAAACTCTCTGAAATTTCAGAGAGTTTTTATTACGATTTTAGTTAATTAGATTGTTGTGTTTTTCCTGTAGCATCTACCTGTGGTTTTAACCCATTTTTTAGAGCATTTTTTATTAATGCTTCTCTAATTTTTAAAGTTTGTGGTTCATTTGGCATTAATACTAAAATTTTATCACACACTTCAATTGCTTTTAAAAAGTCTTTTTTTGTATCGTTATAATAAGCCATTTGTACATAATAGTTATTTACCATTTGTTGTTTGTAGGTTACTGTATCAACTTTATAGAAGTCTAATTGTTTTGTAATGGCATCAAAATACAAGCCTGTATTATTTAAAGTATCAATTTTTCGTGCTGCTCTAACGTTGAAATCGAAACCTTGTGGTTTGTTAGGGAAATTTGCCATATAATCTTTAGCTAGTTCCATAGTTAAAATATAATTATCGTTCTTAAATGCTGTTGAAGTTAAAATGTAATGATCGTATTCAGATTTTGCACCTTTAACATCTACAATTTTTTGTAAAACTTTTAATTGTTCTGTGTAGTTCTTAGCATTTGCATAAATTTTTGATGCTAAAGAAAGGTAACGTAGTTTACCATTTTTACTACTATCCATTTCAATAGCTTTATGTATAAATTCTGTTGCTTTTTGCTCTTGACCTGGAAAACGAGACTCGATAGCAATTGCTAAATCGTAATCA
>JANPAT010000015.1:0-2490 GCA_031430075.1 Chitinophagaceae bacterium
ATTGCCTTTAACCATGCTTGATATCGTTCTCCTTTTGCTTTATCCGAATTATTATAAAACTTATCATAATCGTCTTTTAACACCTCTATATTTAGCAAGTCGTTTAATCTAGTTAATTTATTATTTTGTTCTACTGTACTTGCAATTTTTTTTTGATATGCTTTATATTTTTCTAATTGCAAAGGTTTTGGTTCATCCATTCTTTTATTTAACCATGCAGCATTTTCTTGAATTAATTTGAATGTTATATTTTTTGCAATTTCTTCATTTTCTTTTTTAATTAAAGCTGAAGTGTAATACATATTTTTATATGGCACATAACTGGCTTTTGTAATTTCATCCCAACCTAAAGATGAAGCATTATCTTTTTCACGAATTTTTAAATGCTCATAAATATCGGGTAAAGAAATATCGGGTGTAACTCCTTTTAACTGTGTAGATCCACCATTAATTCTATAAAATTTTTGAAAAGTAAGTTTTAAAAAACCTAAATCTTTTTGTCCATCAATATTTCCCATAAAATCTATTCTGCGAGTTAAAGGAATATTACGCTGCACTGTACCTTTACCATAAGTTGAGCTACCAACAATTACTCCACGATTATAATCTTGTATAGCAGCTGCAAAAATTTCGCTTGCAGATGCACTAGCTTCATTTACCATTACAGTTA
The DNA here is from genome assembly GCA_031430075.1 of Chitinophagaceae bacterium. GTDB lineage: Bacteria > Bacteroidota > Bacteroidia > Chitinophagales > Chitinophagaceae > CAIVPM01. The sequence continues at coordinate 671 of JANPAT010000015.1, forward strand.
ATGGACCATTATATAAAACTGTAGTTGTTCTATCATCCAAAACAGTTGATTTACCATCTTTATCTCTTACTTGTACAACGGGCCCACCAGGTACAAATAAACCCACCATTTGAACTACTTCGTACAAAGATCCACCACCATTAGATCGAAGATCCATGATTAAACCTTTAATATTTGCAGCTTTTAATTTTACAATTTCTTTTGCAACATCCTCACTACAACGAGCACCATTAACCTCTTCGAAGTTGGCATAAAAATCAGGCACCCATATGTAACCAATTTTTTCTCCATTGTCATTATCAATTACTGCACTTCTTACATAGGCTTCATCTTGTACAATTTCAGCACGAATAAGAGAGACCACTTTTGTTGTTCCATCGATTTTTTTAATGGTTAATTGAACTTCTGTATCTCTTTTCCCACGAATTAGTTTAACTGCATCTGTAATTTCATAACCTACAATATCAACAGGTTCTTCTTTACCCTGTGCTACTTTCAAAATAACATCATTAACAGATAATTCTCCACTTCGCTGTGCAGGATAAGCTGGCATTAAACTAGCTATTTTAATATAGCCATCTTGCTCTTGCAACTGAGCTCCAATACCAAAAAAACGACCACTCATTTGTTCATCAAAAACTCTTTTTTCTATTGGAGGAAAATAATCGGTATGAGGATCCATTAAATTCACAATAATGTTAACGTAAGTATTAAATCTTTCTTCTCCAACAAATTTTGTTTTTAAGCGACTGTAAATTTTTTCCAATCCTTTCAACACTTTTGTTCTTGCTTCAACTTCAAGTTGAGAGTCAGTAATATTTTTAATCGAGTCGACAACTGTTTTTGAACGTTGCTCTAATAAATCAATATATCTATCTAAAGCCATATACTTGATCTTTTTTCTCAATCGCTCCTCTCGTTCTGCATCGTTTTTACAAAATTCAATTTTATCAGTATTTGTAATAACTTCTTCATCGATAGAATAGTTGAAAGGTTGATTTAATATTTTGCGAAAAGTGTTGATTAATTCATCTGTTCTTGCATCATAAATTTTATTGAAAACAGGTATAAATTGTATAGCAGATTTACCTTGTATTTCATCATCCAAAGTAGTTTCAAATTGTTTGAGTTGATTAATATCTGATTCTAAGAATAAATATTTATCTCCATCCATTTCATTAATGAATTTTGAAAATATTTTTTTTGAAAAATCATCATTAATATTTTGTGGACTGTAATGTTGTTTGGCTAATAGTTCTCCAACTACTGCTAATAATTTTTGTTCTTGTGTTTGTGGATTTTTATCTCCATTATTTGAAAATGCAAGGAATAAACCACCCACTAAAAAAATTACTAACAAAATCAACCCTTTTGTACTCTTCATAAATTTTAAAAATTTGTTCATAAACTATTTCAAAAATATAATAAATATGCTGCTCTACTCTTACCATTTAAATATTAACAAATGTTTTATCGAATAAAAATAGAATTTGTATATAAAACAAAAAAAATGCCATCGTTGAATGATGGCATTTTAATTTAATATTTTAACTCTTATTCAACATACCACTCTTTAACTACATATTTTAATTGTCTATTTATATCCCAAGCTTCTAATTCTTTTCCAATAGCACTTAAGAAACTTGCACCAACACTTCCATCAATAATTCTATGATCGTAACTTAAAGATAAATACATCATATGTCTTATACCAATAAAATCACCTTTATCTGTTTCAACAACAACTGGTCGTTTTTTAATTTCTCCAATAGCTAAAATGGCAACTTGAGGTTGGTTGATAATTGGTGTTCCCATTAAGC
>JANPAT010000016.1:0-2189 GCA_031430075.1 Chitinophagaceae bacterium
ATTTACAATTACTACAACACAGGTGTATTGAGGGTTATCTGCAGGAAAAAATCCTGCAAAAGAAGATTGATAAATTTTATCGGTATACTTTGTTTTATCATCAACTACAAATGATGTTCCTGTTTTCCCTGCTACTAAAAAATTATTGTCTTTAAATAATTTTTTTGCAGTGCCTTCATTACTATGGCATACACCCATTAAACATTTTAATAATGCATCTTGTGTAGTTGAAGAACAAATTTTTTCGTTTAAAACTGTTGGCAGAAATACTTGTTCGGTTATTCCTTGATTTCTGATTGCACTTACTAAATATGGTTTCATCATTTTACCTTTGTTAGCAATTGCATTGTAAAGCATTAATGTTTGCAATGGTGTTATACTAACATTATATCCATGTGCCATCCAAGGAAGAGTAGTTCTCTCCCAGCCCTTAGTTCCAGGCTTATGAAAAATCGGTTTTCTTTCTCCAACTAAATCTATTCCTGTAACTGTATCTAATTTTAATTGATGAAGTTTATTAATGTATTGATTTGGATTTGTTGCATAATTATTCCAAATTAATTTGGCCATCCCTACATTGCTACTTAATTCAAAAGCCTGTTGTGCAGTTACATAATTTTTACCATGAGATTCCGCATCAAAAACTGTTGCATTTTTTGCAAATGCCCATGAACCACCTCCTAAATCAACAGTTGTATTTAAATTAATTTTACCATCATCTAATAATGCCAACATAGTAGCTAACTTAAATGTGCTACCAGGTTCAGTGGCATATAATGCATAATTTTTATTTTCGTAATAATTATTACTATTTGCATCATGACCCAAATTTGCAATAGCTTTTATTTTTCCAGTTTTTGTTTCCATTACAATAGCACAACCATGTGTAGCCTGATTTTTGACCATCATTTTCATTAATGCATTTTCCGTAATTTCTTGTGTTAACACATCAATAGTGGTTATTACATCTTTTCCATTTTGAGTTTCAGTTTTAAGAGCTTCATCTAATGGAACTGGTACACCACCTGCTATATATCTTACTGTTCTTGTTCCACTAACTCCTTTTAATAAACTATCATAACTTAATTCTAAACCAACTTTAAAACTATCTCTTGCTAATCCAATTGTTCTAAATGCTAATATGCCGTATGGATTTAATCTTTTATTTTTTACTTCAACAATAAATCCGCTTTTATTTTTACCCAACTTGATTAGTGGAATTTTTTTAAGTTGTTTGTATTGTTCGTAACTAACATTTTTTAAAAGTGGATAATATCTATCCTTACTAGCATATCCTCTTTTTAAAATTTTTTTATAATCGCCATAGCTATAATCGCCAAAAAGATTGCTTAATTGCAGACTTAAAGAATCTAAATTTTCAAAAAACAATAATCCTTTTTTAGCTCTTAAACCTTCTGCTGCAAAATCAATATATATATCAAATTGAGGAATACTTGTACATAGCATTTTTTCATCTTCACTATAAATAGTACCACGTTCGGCTAAAACTTCTTCTGTTTTTACATGTAGTGTTTCATTTAAATTTCTCCAAAATGCTCCTTGTTTTTGTTGAATGTTAAAAGCTTTAGCCATGATGAAAACAGCAGCTATAATGATTAGCAAAAAACTAAATAATGCTCTAGATAATATGTCGTTTTTTACATCCATTCTTATAAAAACAATTAGTTTTTTGTTGGAGATTTTTGAATTTGCAAACGTTTTGGAACAGTGTTACTTATTTTTAAACCCAATGGCTCAGCTGCTTTAACCACTTGCTCTTGGCCACTAATATTCATTACTTGGCTTTTAACTGTTTTGTATTCGTATTGTAAATCTTTTAATTGATTTTGGGTGTTACTTATATTTCGCAGCGTTTTATCTGTCCAATGTCCATAAGCTATATAGCCAATCAGCAATAAACCACAATAAAGAAAAAAGTATAAATTGGTATTAATCCATTTTGCAGAAAATAGTGCAGACACATTTTTTGAGGATGCTCTTTTTGTTTGATTTTCTTCAGTAACAGGTACAGTTGTTTCAGTCACGGATTATTATTTTTATCAGCCTTTATTTTAATTAGCAATTACTGTTAACCATTTTATTTTATCCAACAAACTCGCTAACTCTCAGTTTAGCACTTCTACTTCTTGTATTCAATTTCAATTCTTCTTTACTTGCTTCAACTGGTT
>JANPAT010000017.1:0-1829 GCA_031430075.1 Chitinophagaceae bacterium
TCAAAGAGACGTTTCACACCGACTCCCTTGTGCCGCGTCGTGAAGCCCTTTTTGAACGGAAACAGGGGGGGTCCAGCCCAATACATGCTGTGCCTTGCCGATGTCGACCTGCAGCGACCCGCACAACCGGTCAGCCACAGCAGACCGACCCAGCCTGGTGGCGGTCCATCGCAGCATCGATGCAGGCACGGGCAACAGCCGCGCGGGTCGACCAAGTGACACGCCCAGGTCACGCAAAAGCTGCGTAGTTGACAAATCCTCGCCATCCGACACGAGAAACGTCTGGTTTGCGGCGGCGGGGTGAACCATGCACACCCGCATCAAGTCCACAAGGTTGTCAATCGCCACCAGACTGCGGCGATTGTCAATGCGGCCCAAGGGCAGCGGCCAACCACCTCGAACCGCTGCCATCATGGCTTTGAAGTTAGCGCCAACCCCCGCGCCATACACCAGCGGAGGCCGAATGATCACCGCCGCCATACCCGTTTGCGCCGCCAGCTGCCGCAAGCCGACCTCGGCCTCACATTTGCTTTGGGCATAGGCATCCTGCGGGCACGGGGGGTCCTCTTCGGTGAAGGGATGCCCGGTCACAGTCGACTCACCGTGAATCTTCACCGAACTCAAGTAGATGAATCGCGTGATACCCGCTGTGGCGGCCTGCCGAGCCAAGTCCAGGGTTCCCGCGACATTGACGGCCCGAAAGGCGGCCAGCGGGTCCCCACTCATGTCCTTCATCACATGCACCCGCGCCGCGCAATGCACCACCACATCTTGGCCCTGCAAGGCGTCCGACACATCACCAAGCTGCTCTACACCGACAATGACACGGTTTTTTAAACCGGACGTGGTCATGCTGTTGGCATGTCGCACCAACGCCGTGACCTCCAGACCATCGTTCTGGCAGCGTTGCACCAAATGCCTACCGACAAACCCGCTGGCGCCTGTGACCAAGACTTTCATACGCTTAAATGCGCCCAAGGCGAGCCGTGATGTATTGCCACAGCCGATTTTGCAACTTTCGAACGAAAAAACCGGCTTTTGTAAAGGGCACGACATTCTTTTTCAGCGCCACAAGAACCTCCTGGTTTTGCTTCAGCACATTGCGCCAGCTCTGGTTGGTGGCACCGCCCACCCTCATCCGCACCAACACGTGAGGAATATAAACAGCACGCACGCCCCCCTGCTCGAGGTAACGCATCATGAATTCGACGTCAGAAGCCAGTTTGAACGACCGGTCAAAAATACCGCACCGCGCCAAAGCAGATTTGCGGATATAAAAAGTGGGGTGTGCAGGGCACCAGCCGTTTGCAAAGTCCCCTTTGACAAAGGCCCGGGACTTCCAGTGGCGAATAACCCGGCGGTTGTCTTTGCTGACATACACCAGATCACCAAAACAGGCTTCTGTTTGCTGGGCCTGAAAGGCACTGGCGATTTTCTCAAGCACGGAGGTATCCGCGTAAAAATCATCAGCGTTCAAAAACCCGATCACATCCCCGCTGGCCCGAGCCAAACCCTTGTTCATGGCGTCGTAAATACCTTTGTCAGGCTCTGATGTCAACACCACCGGGTGGCCGGTCCACTGACGAACAATATCGACGGTGCCATCCGTCGAAGCACCATCAATGATCAGGTGTTCAAAATTTTGATAGCCTTGCTGCGACACCGCCAAGAGCGTGTCCCGAATCGTGGCGGCGCTGTTGTAGCAGACGGTGATCACAGTTATTTTCAGACTCATTGCTGGGAATCCAGGGTTGGGTTGACCATTATTTTTCGGCGCAATGTGAGCATCTGCCAAGACCGCAGAACCAGGGCCAACATCAATTCACCAC
>JANPAT010000018.1:0-24392 GCA_031430075.1 Chitinophagaceae bacterium
AATTGTTTGCTCAGCATCTTCTCCTGGGTATTTAAAAGTTATAGTAGTTTGATCTACTTTAATAACCTTAACACTTACCGAATCGCCAGAATGCTTTTGCATAATATCGTTAGTAGTTGTTTGGTTTTGTGAAAAAGAAAACAAGACAAACAAACTTACTAAAATTGATAAAATAATTTTTCTCATATATTATTTTTTTACAATATTAGACACTTATTTTCTTGCATTTGTACATATAATATTTAAACACAGCAAACACAAACAACCGTCATACATCTTTTCAATTTTTAATAAACTTTCTTTTTCTAAATTAATTTTAGAGCAGTGACAGTTAATAATGTCATCTGCCTTACATTCAAATTCAGTATTACATTTTGGGCAGATTTTTTTCATAAATAATTAAAACAAAAATACCCTGAAAAATTTCAGGGTATTTGATTTGCTGCAATGTTTTTTAGAGGTTTATTCTAAATCCACCATAAATATTTCTTCCCAAAGTGTTGTAACCACTGATTTCTGTAAATGAAGCATTGGTAATATTTCTTGCATTTACAAATGCTTTCAAATTCATTTTATTAAAAGTATATTCAACATAAATATCTAATAAAGCATAACTAGTTAATGTTACATAATCTGTTTTAAAAGTGCTGCTATTATAGTAAGCATCGCTTCTTGGTCCAAACCAATTTAAGTTGGTTGTTACACTTATATTTTTTGAAAGTTTAGTTGAAAGATTTATGCCTAAACTATTTTTTGGTCTTCGTAATAAATTATTATAGCTGGTGTCTTTGCCATTACTTTTTTTAGTATTAATATTTCCATCAACTGCAGTATAATAAGTTTTTAAAGTAGTATTTTTTGAAAGAAGAAAGCTAGCTTCAAACTCTACACCATAATCTCTTTGTTGATCTTGATTAATATATTGAGCTTGAAATGTGCTACTATTAAAATAAAAGAAGTGTACATCTTGAACTTTTCTAGAGAAGAATACCAATTGAGTTTTTATTTTTTTATCATCAAATACATATTGTAACCCAATTTCAGAATTTACTGAAACTTCTGGTTTTAAATTTTTGTTTCCATACTCACTAAATAATTGATATAAGGAAGGTGTTTTATAACCAGAAGAAAAATTTGCAAAAGCTTTTATATCATCATTCACTTGATAGGATGGATTAAAATTAAATACCATATTATTTCCGTAAACAGAATGACGATTAAATCTTGCTCCCAACTCCATATTAAACCCCTTGTTATTATTGAAGTTTAAGGCAGCATATAATGCTAATTGATTTTGTTTTAAACTATCGCTACTATAACTTGATTTATATGGACCAAAAAATCCAACACTCAAATAATCTTGATTGCTATTACTCATTCTATAATCTACCCCAGTTGTTAAAGTTGTTTTTTTAGTTAACGAGAAGTTGGCAAATACATCAATAAAATGTTCAATGCCTTTGTAAGTTCCTTTAGAATATTTGTCGTAGCCGTTTCTACTTTTTGTAGAGTCATCAATATATACTCTATCAATGGTATTATAGTTATACAAAATATTCAATTTTGTTTTTCCAAAATGCAATTCATTTTTTACACCTGCTTGCAAACTTTTTTGTGTATTTGTATAATCCAATTCATCTACAAAAGCTCCTTGATCAATATCACCATTGTTTTTAGTGTATCTGAAATAAGGATTAATTGAAATATTTTTTGAAGCCTTAACAGTTAAGCCAGTTTGAAAAGATATTTGCTGATACCCGTCTTTCTCTGCATTAGGATTTGAAGAAATCGTTTCATTAATACCATCTGTTTTTTGATAACTATAACCTGCATAATAATTAATATTTTTTTGATTAATATTAATTCCTGCATTTGCATTTAAGGTATTATTAGAACCATAACTTGCTAAAGCATTTGCTGATATTGGTTTTGATGAATTACCAACTTTTTTTGTAATGATATTAATAACACCAGCAATGGCATCGCTGCCATATAAAGTAGATTGGCTTCCTTTTAAAATTTCTACTCTTTCAATTAAATTGATAGAAATATTTCTGATATCAAAATTGTTTCCAATACCACTAGGGTCGTACAAGGGCACACCATCAATTGTAATTAAGGTATGCTGTGTACTTGCTCCTCTTAAATAAATGCTTTTATCTTTTCCTAAATTACTGTTAGCTCCACCAATAAAAATACCAGCTTGTTCTGTAAGTATTTGTGCTAAGTCTTTACCTCCATTTTGTTCAAGCTGTTGTTGTGTAATTACTGTAATTACTTTTCCTGTTGAGGAGGTTTTAATTGGAAATTTTGTAGCGGTTACTACTACATCATCTAATAGTTTTATAGATGCTGTGTCTTGTTGTGCAAGTGCAAAAGTTGATGCACTGATTGCAATAAGCGTTAGAATTTTTTTGCTCATTGTTGTTTGTTTTTTTAAGGTTAAACAATGAGCTTTCGAGAAAACCGAAAGTAGAAATATAAACGACCCTTAAGCCTTTTACATTACTTGCTTTTCACCCGAAAGCCCTGAATGAATTGTAATTGGCAGGTCTTCTGACTTAGCATTCACTTCACCTTCCCGTGTTAACAGTGGTTTATTTGAAGTTGCCTTTTGCAAGGCTGCTTTACAGCTACGGGGATAGTTTTCGATTTTCACGAAATTCCCTTTTAATTTTTTACTTGATGTAAAAAAACCAATTGCTGCAAATGTAAAGGGAAGAATTGTTTGTGAACAAAAAATAAATGGTGCAAGAAAAATTTTGCTCCTTTTTAAAAATATATTGATGTTTTTTATGCTTTACGAGCCATTACTTTTTCAGCAGCAGCCACAATAAACGGAGTATCTAAACCATACTTCACTAAAAGTTCATTAGGTTTTCCGCTTTCTCCAAAAGTGTCTTTTGTACCAATATATTCTATAGGTATAGGTAAATATTTTGCTGCAACTTGTGCAATACTATCTCCTAATCCACCAATAATATTATGCTCTTCAACAGTAACTGCACATTTGGTTTTAGTAATACTTTTTAAAATAGCATCAACATCCAAAGGTTTTATAGTATGAATGTTAATCACTTCTACACTAAATCCTTTTGCTTCTAAAATCTTTCCTGCTTCTACAGCTTTCCAAACCATATGGCCACAAGCAAAAATGCTTACATCTGCACCTTCGCTTAATTGTTGGGCTTTTCCTATTACAAAATCAGATCCATCTTCTTTTGTGAAGTTGGGCCATTTTGGTCGGCCAAAACGTAAATAAACAGGGCCTTCATAATCTACAATAGCTTGAGTTGCTATTTTAGTTTGATTATAATCTGCAGGAACAATTACTGTCATTCCTGGCAACATTTTCATCATTCCAATATCTTCAAGAATTTGATGTGTAGCACCATCTTCACCCAAAGTAAGTCCTGCATGTGAAGCACAAATTTTTACATTTTTATTACTGTAAGCAACGCTTTGACGAATTTGATCATACACTCTTCCTGTACTAAAATTTGCAAATGTTGTTGTGTAAGGAATTTTACCTCCAATAGTTAAACCTGCTGCAATGCCAATCATGTTGGCTTCTGCAATACCACATTGAATAAATCTTTCAGGATACGTTTTAATAAAATCTCCAATTTTCATAGAGCCTGCAAGGTCTGCAGTTAAAACAAAAATATTGGAGTTCTTTTTTGCAGCTTCAAAAACTCCATCACCAAAACCTCCACGAGTTTCTTTTTCATTCTGCATTACGATATCTGCACACTTCATGTAATAATGTTTAATGTTTAATGTTTAATGTTTAATTACAGAAAACATAAACCTATTTTTTAAATTTTATTTTTCAATTCCTAACAATTCTATTTCAAAAATTAATGTGGATCCTCCAGGAATTTTTTCTCCAGCAGCATTATCGCCATAAGCTAAATCGCTTGGTAAAAATATTCTCCATTTGCTGCCAATAGTCATCATTGGTACAGAAATAGTCCATCCACGAATTACTTGATTCAATCCAAAAGTCATAGGTTCTCCTCTATCAACAGAGCTATCAAAAACAGTTCCATCAATCAACATTCCATGATAATGACATTTCACTCTGTCAGTTGCTTTTGGATGTTCTTTGCTTTCACTTGATTTTAATACTTGATATTGCCAACCCCCAGGCATACTTATTATTCCCGGCTTTTTTGCATTTTCAGCTAAAAATTTTTGACCTGCTTTTTTTATTGCAGATGCTTTAAAACTGTTTATGGTTTGTACATAGGTATTTACACATCTACTTGCATCTGCTTCACTTAATTGCAAGGTTTTCTTTAATAATACATCACTTAAACCTTTATATAAAATTAATGCATCAATTCCATCAAGGTTTTGAGCTTTTAAATTTTGACCAATATTAACACCTAAAGCATAGCTTGTACTATCTCTTAAATCTTTGAAAATATTTTTTTTAGGTGATTTTTTTGATTGAGAAAAAACAACAGTAAGGCTTAAAATAGTTAATACAGTTAGACAAACTTTCTTCATACAAAAAATATTTTACTGACGCAAAGTAAAACAAGTAGATTTAAACTGCTCTTAAAATGATGGTAATTTTTAAAATGATTTAAACAATTAATATAATAACCCAATGATTAGGCAACATAATACAATTATAGGTGCTGGAACTTTTGTTTTATGCAAAATTAAAAAAGTTATAAAACTTATGATTAATGAAAGCCAACCTTCGAATCTATTTTCAAGTATTGACTCATAAAAAAAATCTTTCATTAAAAAAAATATGGAGCCGAACATGATGCCCACTACTGCTGCATTAATACCTTCTAACGACCTATAAATAACTGCATAGCGTTTTAAATTATTCCAAACAGGGAAAAAGAATAAAACCAATAAAGCACTAGGCAAAAAAATTGAAATGGTGCCTAAAATACAACCCATTAATTGAGTAAATTTATTTCCTCCTTCTCTTAATAACATTCCTCCTGTATATGAGCCAATTGAAAAAACAGGACCTGGAATTGCTCTAACAATTCCGTAGCCAGTTAAGAAATCGCTTTTATTCATCTTTAAAACATCTCTCTTTTTTTCTATAACTTTTTTGCTTAGTGGCCGTACAACATATTGTTCATACATCATAGGCATTAAAACATCTCCTCCTCCAAATACCAAGCTACTAAAACGATAATTATTCTCGAAAAGATTGTACATTTTTTTATTCTGCCAATTATGCCTAGTTGCCATTTCACTAGTGTAGCCAGTAACAATAAAAATAAAAAAAAATATGAGCAAATTGCCCCATTTGATTTTTTTATTTGCAATATTCATTGATGGAATACGAACCCTGCTGAAGTTTGTTGCAACACCCGCTAATATTATTGCTGCAGGAAAAATCCATGGTGTTTTGAACAAGAAAAAAGTGGCAATTGAAACCACCATTAAGATGGCTTTTGTTATAGTATTTTTAATACTAATGCCCAATAAACGCCATGCTGAATACATAATAAAACCAACAGCCATTGGTTGTACAAATTGAAAGATATGTAATGGCAAAGATTTATTTTGAAGGTAATGCATTAAAAAAGATAACGCTCCCATTAATATACTTGCTGGAAGTATCCAAATCAGTAAGGTCAAAAAAGCAAGAGAAAGTCCGCCTCGTTTATATCCAATTAATGTAATTGTTTGTGTTGAAGATGCACCAGGTAACATATTACAAAATGCATTAAACTCTAATAACTCCAGTTCTGAAACATCTCTTCTTTTATTTACAAATGTTTTGAGCATCATACCATAATGACCTTGTGGACCCCCAAAAGCAGTTACACTAAAAAGTAGCACTTGCTTTAAAAAGGGTATATGACGCAATAAAACCATTTGGTAAAATAATTGCCCTAAAGTAATTCCTTTTATTGAAGATTTCACAGATAAAAAACTGCTATTGTAAAAATAATTTGTTGAAACACAATAATAAATATGTTCCATGTGATACAATCTAAAACATAACACATCGTTATTTAAAAACTAATTTCTACATTTGTTGCTATGATGGTAAAAAGTGATTTTAATATTAAAGAATTAAACATTACTGAGTCGTTAACTACTCTTGGTTTTTCTTTTTCGTTGATTGTATGGAACGATGAAGTAAATACTTTTGATTGGGTAATTGAAACGCTAGTAGAAGTTTGTCAGCATACTTTAGAACAAGCAGAACAATGTGCAATGTTTATTCACTTTCAAGGAAAATATGCAGTAAAAAATGGTGATATTGAAACACTAAAATCTATGTGTACTGCCATAACCGATAGAGGCATTAATGCTACTATTGAAGAAATTGTAAATAAATAATTTTACCATTTTACTAATACAGAATTCTTACTTTAATAGTGTGGCGAATATGTTTAAGCAATTCAATTGCTTGAGCCGATATTTTTTTATCTACATCTAAAACAACATAACCAATTTCTTCATTAGTTTTTAAATACTGACCAAGAATATTGATTTTGTTTTTGGATAATGAGCTATTGATTTTACTTAAAATACCAGGGATGTTTTTGTGTATATGTAGAATTCTATGGGCTCCATCAATAGGGGGTAAATTCAATTCTGGCAAGGAATGTGAGCCAAAAGAAATTCCTTTCTCTAAATAATTAAATAATTTGTTGCTCACATCTTCGCCAATATTATCTTGGGCTTCTTCTGTGCTTCCACCAATATGTGGTGTTAAAATAACATTCGATAAATTTTGTAATGGGGTTGTAAAAGCATCGCCACTGTTTTCTGGTTCAAAAGGAAAAACATCTACTGCAGCACCAGAAATTTTTTCTGTTTTTAAAGCTTCTGCCAAATCATCTAAGTCTACAACGGTTCCTCTTGCATAATTAATTAATAGACTGCCTTTTTTAAAATATTTGAGTGTGTTTTTATTAATTAAATTTTTTGTGCTTTCCATTTCAGGTAAATGCAAAGTCACAATATCAGAAACTTGTAAAACTTCTTTTAAACTATTTGCAGCAGCAGCATTGCCTAAGGGCAATCTTTTTAATACATCATAAAAAACAACTTTCATACCCATATTTTCTGCCAAAACACTTACTTGATAGCCTATATTTCCATAACCAATAATGCCTAAGGTTTTTCCTCTTAACTCAAAACTTCCTTTTGCTTCTTTTAACCAAATACCATTATGGGCTGCTTTATTTTTATCGGGTATTCTTCGAATTAACATGATAGATAAACCAATAATTAATTCTGCTACGCTTCGAGTATTGCTGTATGGTGCATTAAACACTGCTACACCCATTTCTGTTGCTTTTTCTAAATCTACCTGATTTACACCTATACAAAAACAACCAATAGCTTGTAGTTTAGTTGCAGATTGTAACACCTTTTTGGTAATTTGTGTTTTTGATCGAATACCTAAAAGGTGCACATTTTTAAGTTCTTTAATTAATTCTTCTTCACTTAATGCTCCATTGAGTTTTCGAACATTAACATAACCTTGCTGTTTAAAATAGCTAACAGCTTTATCGCTGATGTTTTCTAAAAAAAGTATATTGATTTTATCTTTGGGATAACTGGTTTCCTTACTCATGTTTACGAAAATAAAGCCATTTTAAACAGAATAAAATTAATTTATCGTCTACTGATTAATGAGGTTAATGGGTAGCGAATATTTTCATATTCCATCATATCTACTTTAATACTTCCAACAACAATTGGACTTTCGATTCTTAAAGGAATATGGTTAGCATCGTCACTTACCCAAACTGTCATGCCTTCTCCTCCTTCAAAAATGGTTCCTTTTACTAATAAGGGTTTAAACTTAATTGCACGAAATTTTCCAAAACGAGTTTTTATTTTTTCTTTGCCCATGTATTTGATATAAAGCTGATGCACTTCGTTATCTAAAAACATATTGAAAGGAATTTTATCTTCTGGTTTGTAAGAATTATAATCAATGTTTCTTGCATAATAAATTGAGCTCAATACATCTTGAATGCAAGATGGTACTTTAAAAACGCCTTTATCGGTGATGGCAGTATTTGTTTTTTGATTAAAGCTTACATTTTCATAAATCTTAAATCCTCCTTCATTTACATTTCTAATAAACTTGTATGGCTGTAGTGTTGCTGTATCAAAATAACTTTCATATTGATCTCTTACTTTAAAAATCCAATCGTAACTAGTATTGCTAGTACCACTTCCTGTTACATGATAAACAGGTTTGTTGTTTAAGGTTTCCATATTAGTAGTAAAGCTTGCTGTACCTGCATTAACATATAAGCCAATTACAGAATAGAAAATATCATAATCGATTCTTTCTCCATCCAAAAATGTTGTATTTCTTAAGCCACAAAAACTGTCTCCTGCTCTAAGTGGAACAACAAAAATTAAAGTCCAGATAAATATTGACAAAAGCTTTTTCATTGAATTTTTTTTAAATAAAATTATCTTTTAAACAATCTCACTCCTATTATAAACAAACTTCCTGCCAAAGCAGGAAATGCTCTGTTAATACACCATATAGCTGTTGATGTAAAAACTATACCAGCAGTATTAGTGCTTACTAATCCTAACATTAAAATACTTACTTGTCCTCTTAATCCTAGTTCTGTTAATGCAATAGTTGGCACGATGGCTAAAATTAAAAATATAATACAAACCATTAGTATTAATAACAGCAAATTGGCTTCTACTTGAAATACATGTAATAAAATTAAATATTGAATTACGAAAACTGTATATCGAACAAAGGAATACAGTAAAATTTTTGTTAATTCTGGTGCCGTAAAATCTTCCACTTTTTGAATTAAGAAAGCATATTTTTTAACAAAACTTATTTTTTCAACAGCCTTTGTTACCCACGATAAACTATAATAAATCATTAAAAGTAAAATGGTAAAGGTTATTAAAACAAACATTAATCCACTATACCAAAAAGCATTTAATCCGCCATCCCCCATACTTTTTTGTTCGAAAAGTAATCGAGCAAAAAATAATGAAATTGCACCCATTACAAAAGTGATGATTACCTGACTCATGCTACCCACCATAGTCAATGATATGGCTCTTAGCCTATTGCCCTCGTTTAAAAATAACACCCTGCCTACATATTCACCTAAATTATTAATGGTGTTTAATGCAAAAGCCTGACCACTGAATACAGCTTTAAATGCTTTGCTAAATTTTATTTGCTGAATACCCTTAATGAGTAATTGCCATTTACGCGTTTCCAAACCCCAATTCACAAACATTAATAAAAATACCAGCCCGCACAACAACCATTGCTGCATGGTAAAATGCTGTTGAATATTATACCATGTTTTTTCAAAGTCTTTTTGGTTGATGATTTGGTGATAAATAGAAATTGAAAACCACACAAACAAAACAGGACCTAAAACATAGTTGATGAAAAGTTTAAATTTTTTATTCAAGATTATATGTGTTTTGTTTTATATGATAATCAAAAATAATGTCAATACGCATTAAATGTTACTTTAGCTGATGATGAAAAAAGCCAATATTATTTTAGGTGTTGATCCGGGAACGCAATTTATGGGTTTTGCATTATTGCAAGCCACTAACAATAACTCACAAGTATTATTAATGGATGTTTTAAAATTATCACATCATAAAGATATTTATCATCGATTAGAAAAAATTCACATCAAAATAACAGAGTTGATACAACTATATCAACCCAACTCGTTTGCTATTGAAGCTCCTTTTTTTGGCAAAAATGTACAAAGTATGTTAAAGCTAGGCAGAGCACAGGGTGTTGCTATAGCTGCAGCAATGCAAGGAGGGTTAACGGTTACCGAATATTCTCCTAAAAAAGTTAAACAATCTATTACAGGTAATGGTAATGCAGATAAGGAGCAGGTTTGGAAAATGTTACAACGTGTTTTAAACATTGAAGAAAAGCCACAATATTTTGATGCTACAGATGCTTTAGCAGTTGCTTTGTGCCATTATTATCAATCAACATCTGTATTGGCAACACAAGGAAAAGGTTTTAAAAATTGGGGCGATTTTATTGCTAAGAATCCTTCAAAATTAAAATAAAATATTTGAGTAATACCATTCATAAAACCAATGGCATTGTTTTACGATGTGTAAAATATGGAGATACAAGTATTATTGCTTCTATTTATACAGAACTTTTTGGACTACAGAGTTATATTATAAAAGGAGTTAGAAAAACTACTAAAAAAGGATTTTCGAATGCCAATTATTTCTTACCTGGTGCTTTACTCGATATGCAAGTTTACCACAACGAACAAAAGCAATTGCAGTTTATTAAAGAATATCAGTGGTTGTATTTATATCAAAATATTTTTTTTGATGTAGTTAAGCATGCTGTTGCCATGTTTGCAGTTGAACTCATTCAACACAGTATTAAACAACCAGAAGGCAATAGCGATTTATTTTATTTTATTGAAGATAGTTTAAAGCAATTAGATGAAGCATCGCAAACAGTTACAGCTAATTTTCCCTTATATTTTTCGCTAAAAATGGGTAATGCTTTGGGTTTTGGAATTCAAAAAAATTACGCTGACAATAATTCTATTCTTGATTTACAAGAAGGTTTTTTTACTAGTAGTTTGCCACATCACCAATACTTTGTTGAAGGTCCTTTAGCTTTAATTACAGCACAAATATTAGCATGTGAAAACATAGATGAACTACAAAATTTACAATTGAATAAAAAAACAAGACGACAATTAATTGATTATTTCAATCAATATTTTGCATTACACATTTCTAATTTTATTGAACTTAAAACAGTTGAGGTTTTAAAAGAAGTGTTAGAGTAATTACACTTTTAAAAAGGCTAAGAGATTTTGGTAATTATCTTTTAGTTCGTTATTATAATGTTCTTCACCTAAGAAATATCTTATGCCATATTCAAAACGCTGAAACGTAGCAACAATATCGCTTATTTCTTTTTTGTTTATTTTAATTGTAACTAAAACAAGTCCTGTATGGGTTTCAATAAAAGTATTCAGTTGCGTTATATAAGCATCATTAGTTTCAACAAGTCTGTTAATTTCTCCAAAAGAATAATTTCTTCTTTCTACTTCTAAAACAATTATACCACCAGGCTCATCATTACCTAAATATTTATTGGCTGCTTCAAGAACATCAGAAACAGATAAACAATTAATAATATTAAATTCAGCATCAACAATGGGTAGTAGCGATAATTGATGTGTTGTGATGGTTTTTATTAAGTTTAGCAAATGCTCATCGGTTGTGGCATATTGCATAATCAATAAGTCTTGTAAGCTTGCTAATGCATCGGTTCCCTCAACATCTAAAATATCGTGTTTGCTAATTAAGCCAACATATTTATCGTCTGATTTTACTGGTAAGTGCAATACATCATAATCCTCCATAAGTTGAAGTGCAAATGAAGCTTTATCTAACAATCGTAATGCCGGATAAGTGGTTTGAATAATTTGTGATGTTGTCATAAACAAATCTTCTTACTAATAAAGACGATAAAAAATGAAAAAAGTTGCTTAGGCTGCTTTAAATTTTTTTAAGAAGCCACTTAAAATCTCGTTAAACTCATGTGGAACTTCCATCATTGGGGCATGGCCACATTTATCAATAAAATGTAATTCACTATTAGGAATAAGTTTATTAAACTCTTGTGCAACAAATGGTGGCGTAATAATATCGTTGTTACCCCAAATTAATAATGTAGGGGTTTTTATTTTATTAAGTTCTTCGCCTAAATTATTTCTTATTGCACTTTTAGCAAGTGCTAATATTTTAATTACTTTAATTCTATTGTTGGTAATTTCAAAAACTTCATTTACCAACTCTTCAGTTGCCATTGCGGGATCGTAAAAAGTAACTTCTGTTTTTTTACGAATATATTCTTTATCGCCTCTACGAGGATAACTATCACCCATTCCATTTTCAAACAAACCAGAACTTCCTGTAAGTGTTAGTGTTTTAATTTTTTCGGGATGTTTTAAAACGTGTACCAATGCAACATGGCCACCTAAAGAGTTTCCTAATAAATGAATATTGTTTAATCCTTTTGCTTCTATAAATTTATGTACAAATTTTTCTAGCCCACCAACAGTTGTATGAAAAATATCGAGTGTGAATAAAGGCAATATGGGCACTACAACTTTATACTCTTTTTTAAAGTGTTCAACAAGGTCTTTAAAATTACTTAATGCACCAAATAGCCCATGCAGCAATAATAAGGTTTCGCCTTCGCCTTCTTCTACGTAAGTAAATTTATCTAGTTTTTTTAACTGATATTCCATAATGCTTCTATACTCCTTAATTACAAATAAAAGTAATTTTTAATGAAATAAATTTTTATTCAATTAATACGAATTATTGTGGGCTAAGATAAATCTTAAGTTCTACTTTTTATCATTAAAGTAATGTTATTTAATTGTATCTGATGAAAAATTAAACAACATTGCTAATTTTAAAAAAACCTTCGAGTTGTTGTAATGACTCTTTAACAAATGGTAATATATTACCAAAAAAAGAAATAACCTTTGGTGCTATGGGCTGAATAATATTATATGTTTTAGAGTTGAGTAGTGTTTCTGGCTTTAAAATGCTCATTTTTTCTAAAAAAAATAAAAATCCACTTAACACAATAGCATATAAAGCAACAAATATTACTATGCCACATAGTTTATTAAACCAATCTAGTAAAGCCACTTGAAAAATGTTTTCTACAATACTTGAACTAATTTTTGCTACAAAAATTATAGCAACAATAATTATAATAAATGAGATGAACGGCAGCCAATAAGTAGGAATATTGGTGCTTTTTTGTAACCATGTTGCTACAAAAGCAGAAAACTTAAAAGCCATAACAAAACCTATTACTATTGCCAAAAAAGAAAAAATAGTAGAAACCATTCCTTTGCTATAGCCTTTAGAAATTGCTATCATCATTAAACATATAACTACAATATCTAAAAACATGGTATTATTTTATAAGCATTTCTTTTACTAAACCAGAAATTATTTTGCCATCTGCCTTACCTGCTAATTGCTTTGTTGCAACACCCATTACTTTACCCATATCGGCAGGAGAGCTTGCACCAACTTCTGTAATAATTACTTCCAAAGCAACTCTAATTTCTGATTCAGACATTTGCCTCGGTAAATACTTTTCAATTACAGCAATTTCTTCTTGCTCTGTTTTTGCTAAATCTACTCTGTTTTGTTGAGTATAAATTTCTAAACTATCGCGGCGTTGTTTAACTAGTTTTTGTAATAGTTTAAGTTCTCCTTCTTCAGAAATATTGCCATTTGCACCCGGTTCGGTTTTTGCCTTAATAATTTCTGCTTTAATTGCCCGTAAACCTCTCAAACCTGCATCATCTTTAGCTTTCATTGCAGTTACTAAATCGGTCATAATAATTTGTTCTAAACTCATACTTCAATTTTTTATAGTTTGTTTTCTTTTTCTTGTTGTTCTCTAAATTTTTTAAAAAATCCTTTTGCAAAATTTTTTAAATCGGCAACTAGTTCTTTATTATGTGTTGCCCTTTCAAATGAGTCTGCCATTCCCATCATGGTTTGATAATAAAAATCAGCCATTTCATCTACCATCATTTCTTTTGTCCAAAGGTCAATTCTCAGAGCAGATTTATCTGCTGCATCCCAAAAAGCCAATATCATTGCTTTTGCTTTTTGATCCATTTCGGCTGAACTATCTGCTGCATTCCAATTTATTTGTTGAGGAACCTTGTCTTTATCTAACAGCACATTGATGTTAATTGTTGAATTATGCATCTCCTTATTTAATTAATTTGCTGCAAAGGTAGAATTTTGGAGCAATTATTGCTTAAGTTAAGGGATATCGTTTATAAATAATAATTCTGATATGCTTTGTAACAATCTGTTATTTTTACCAACCTTATTTATTTAATATTTTGATGAAACTGTTATTGGTCGGATGTAGTTTTTTATTTTATTCATGTGCTTTTGCTCAAATTGATCTTCCAAGCTCAAAAGACTCTTCGGTAATTGTTGGTGATATTATTATTTCGGGCAATAAAAAAA
Source organism: Chitinophagaceae bacterium (assembly GCA_031430075.1). Classification (GTDB taxonomy): domain Bacteria; phylum Bacteroidota; class Bacteroidia; order Chitinophagales; family Chitinophagaceae; genus CAIVPM01. The sequence continues at coordinate 14,047 of JANPAT010000018.1, forward strand.
CCAGAGATGGTATTATTTTAAGAGAGTTATTATTTAAGAAAGGTGATACCCTTACTACAAGCTCTCTAAATGAAAAATTGCAACAGAGCCGTGCTTTTGTTTTTAATACAACACTTTTTGTTGATGTGGAAGTAAATGCAACAAAAGCAGACAGTAATAAAATTATTGTACTTATATTACTAAAAGAGAGGTGGTACATTTTTCCATTACCTTATTTTAAATTGGTTGATAGAAATTTTAATGAATGGTGGGTAAATCAAAACAGAGATTTAAGTAGGGTGAATTATGGTATTAAATTTTTTCATAATAATCTTTCTGGCAGAAATGATAAATTAAATATTTGGTTAATTTCTGGATATAATAGACAAGTTTCTTTAAGGTATGAAAACCCTTTCTCAAACAAAAAACTAACGAATGGTTTTGCTATAGGATTTATACAATCGAAACAAAAAGAAATTAATTTTCGTACCAGCAATTTAAATAAACAAGAGTTTTACAAATTAGAAAATGATTTTGCAAAATCTTTTACAAGGGTTGAGTTTGCATTTACAATGAGGCCTGATCAAAGATTGAGACATGTTTTCAGAATAGGTTATACTGCAGAGTCTGTTCACGACTCAATTGTTTTTAACAATCCCAATTACTATGGCAATGGAATTAATAAATTAAATTATTTTGATTTTGCCTATCTCTTTCAATACGCATTTACAGATTATAATGTTTATCCTACAAAAGGTTTTATTGGAGGTGTTGGAATTTATCATAGAGGCATAAGTAAAGAAAATGGATACAATCAAATTTCTGCTTCTGCTACTTGGATAAAACCCATTTCGAAAAAAACTTTTTTTAGTACAAGACTTTCGGGAACAATTAAATTTCCATATTCATCACCATACATCAATCAAAATTTATTTGGTTATGGAGATTTTCAAGTTAGGGGTTTAGAAAATTATGTAGTAGATGGCATGGCAGGTATTATGAGTAGAAATTCTTTAATCACTAAGTTAATTAATTTTAATCTTAAGCTTCCAATAAAAAGCAAAATTTACAATGTAATTCCATTTAAATTTTATGGTAAATTTTTCTCTGATTTTGGTTATAGTCATAATCCATTTATAGGTAATGATCTCTTAAGCAATAAGCTGTTGCACACTTTTGGTTTTGGAATAGATGTGGTATCGATTTACGACTTTGTTTTTAAATTTGAATTTAGTTTCAATCAATTAGGCAATCAAAATTTTGTTTTTGGCAATAGTAACTAATGGCTATTTTTTTCTAAAAATTCTTTGTCTGTTTTACTCAAACTATCATATCCTTTTTGATTTATTTTATCGAGTATAGCATCTATCTTTAATTGGTTTTCATCAACAATGTTTTCATCAGATTTTATAGCTTGTAATTTATTTTTTTTCGTTGGATTAAAAATATTTTGAACTCCATTAGTCACTGCATACATCCATGCTCCCCAATCGTTACCACTTCGTAATTGTTGTATAAAAATAAATCCAACTAGTGCTGCAGTAATATGTGAAGCTACAACCGCCCAATTGCTATAAGCGACATACGAAATATCAATAAGCAGGTAAATCCCAGTTAATATCCATAATGAAAATCCTGAGCCTATTTGTTGAAATATTTTATAGTTAGGGGATAAAGTTGTTGTTGCAACTGCAACAGCAATAATGGCTGTATTGCTTCCTTCAAATAAAAAACCTAATGGTGTTTCTGCAATAAGCGATACCAGCATAAAAATTAATCCTGCAAAAAATCCTCCATAAATATAAACTGGAATTAATTTTTTATTGCCTACTAAATCTTGTAAAATATAACCAAATGCCCATAACCAAAGCATGTTAGAGATAAAGCCCATTATACTGATATTAGTAAAAGTATAAATAACAATACTCCAGGGTTTGCTGAAAAGTTGATTGAATTGAGCAGATAATGAAAACCAATGTAATACGCTGTCTTTAAAAAAAACATCTGCGGTTTCTCGATACTCTAACGAAAAAACAAGTTTTAAAAAAATAAGAATTAAAAAAATGATGGTGTTAACAGTAAATAAAAAAACCAAAGCATTATTGTTTTGGCCCAGTGTTGGTTTTTTATCGAAATAATCTCTTTGTCCCATGCTCGTTAATAAAATTTTGTTTTGTTGCTTTTGTTCCAGAAATAAACTAATGCAATCCCCACTACTGCACCACCTAAATGAGCAATATGTGCAACATCATCCCCTGCAGAATTTTGAATAGCCATGTATAATTCAATACCAGCATAAAGTATAACAAAATATTTTGCTTTAATAGGTACTAAAAAATAAACATATATCAATGTATTAGGAAATAAATAACCAAATGCAGCCAAGCAACCAAATACAGCACCACTAGCTCCATAAGTGGGTTCATTTAATTTAAATAAAGGGTTGTTTATGTATTGTTCTTGTGCAACTCGTGGTAATTCATTTAATGCTTGTGCAATGGGTTGTAAATCGTTATATAAAAAAAGCAAATGTGCTAAGGCTGCACCAAAACCACAAGCAAAATAAAATATGAGAAATCTTTTCATTCCCCATAAATTTTCTAAAATGGCACCAAACATCCACAGGGCAAGCATATTAAATAAAATATGACCAAAATCTCCATGCATAAACATGTGTGTTACCAATTGCCATGGCTTAAACCAAGAACTTTGCCATGTATGCAACGCAAACCATTTGTTCATATCAAAAAACTGAACGCCAATTGTATTTTGAGCTAAGAAAACAAGACCATTAATTATTAAAATATTTTTAATTGCTACTGGTAAAATCTCAAATCTTGATGGTCTAAATTCTGTCATAATAATTGTTAATTGTTGGTGGTTAATTGTTAATGGTTGTAGTGTAAAAATGAAAAATCGATTCTTTTAACTAACCATTAATAATTAACCATTAACCATTGTCTTTAGTTTTAATTGTACTACATTTTCTATATGATGTGTATGAGGAAACATATCAACAGGTTGAACTTTTGTAACCTCATATTTTTCATCTAACAAAGCCAAATCTCTTGCTTGTGTTGCTGGATTACAACTTACATAAACAATAACGGGTGCTTCCATATCTAATAATTTTTTTACTAGCTTTTCATGCATACCTACACGTGGAGGATCTGTAATAATTACATCTGGTCTGCCATGTTGAATAAAAAAATCATCAGTACAAATATCAATTACATCTCCAACAAAAAAATCGGCATTGGTTATGTTGTTTAATAAAGCATTTTCTTTTGCATCCTCAACTGCTTCCTTTATTAATTCAACACCAATTATTTTTTTAGCTTTATTGCTTACAAAAATACCAATACTTCCTGTTCCTCCATATAAATCATACACAATTTGGGTTTCATTAAGTTCTGCAAAATCTCTTGTAATACTGTAAAGCTTTTCGGCTTGTTTGGTATTGGTTTGAAAAAAAGATTTAGGGCTAATTTTAAATTGATAGTTTTCTAATTGTTCAAGTATATATCCTTTGCCTTTATAAATAATAGGATTTTGATCGAAAATACTATCATTGAATTTTAGGTTGATGGTGTATAACAATGTAGTGATTTCTGGAAAAGATGAAACCATAAATTGCATCAGCTGTTCAATCTTTTCTGGGTTGTTTTCTCCAACAACAACATTGACCATGAGCTCTCCTGTTGTAGCTAAACGTACCATCATGTTACGCATAAAACCTACATGATTTCGAATATCATAAAATCCAAAATTTTTTTCTTTTAAAAATTGGGTTACAGCATTTCTTATTTTGTTAGTGGGCTCTGCTTGTAAATAACAGGTTTCAATTTCTACAACCTTATCAAAAAAGCCCCTTGCATGAAACCCAGCAGCACCAATAGCTTGCTCTGCTTCATCTTTATTAATATTTTTCATTTCCTCGTAAGGAATAAATTTTTTTGTAGAGAAAGTATATTCAAGTTTGTTTCTATAATGTTGTGTTGAATCTGCTCCTTTAATTGGAAAAATTTCTGGCAGTTTAACTTTTGCAATTCTTTGTAAATTATCTGTTACTTGTTGTTGCTTATATATCAACTGTTTTTCATAAGGCAACATTTGCCAAATGCAACCACCGCAAACACCAAAATGTTTACAAAAGGGTTCAACTCTATCTTTTGAATATGATTTAAATGCAATAGGAAATCCTTCGGCCCAATCTTTTTTATTTTTTGCCAATTTTACATCTACAACATCACCAGGAACTGTTTTTTCAACAAAAATTACTTTGCCATCTAACCGAGCAATGCTCTTTCCTTCAGCAGCATAATCTTCAATTAAAACGTTGTGCAAAACAACAGCAGGTTTCTTTTTTTTCACAGTGCAAATGTAATACTGTAAAACTTGAATTTTGTTTTGAGTAGATGAATAAACTAATTTACTTTAAGCATTGCTATTACTTGTTGCACTGTTTGGTTTTGTAATCTGGCATAATAAACACCTTGTGGTAAAACACCACTATCGAAAGTAGCTGTATATGCTCCTGCTGCTGCATAGTTTTGATCTACCACATGTTTTAAAACCCTGCCTAAAGGATCAATAATTTGTACTAAAGTATAACCACCATCTGTATAAAAAGAAATAGTTGTTTTTTGTGTGAATGGATTAGGATAATTACTGATTAAATTATTTCCAGAATTATTTGGGTTAGATGGTTTACAAGCTGTTGAATTAATAACAGGTAATGATTGAAAGTTTTTTAATAACACTGTTTGTAAAGCTGTATTATCAATACACAACCATTTTTCTAAAATGCTGGCATATACACTTCTAAAATCGTATTGGTAAGGAATATTATCATTCACATTTACCGTGGTTCCAATTGTAGGTGTTTGACCAATAACTCCAGGTAAAACTTTTTTACCAAATACAAACATGGGTGCTGCTGAACCATGATCTGTTCCTGTACTTCCATTGCTTTTAATTCTTCTTCCAAATTCTGAAAAAGTCATTCCCAACACTTTGTCCTCAACACTTAAAAACTTTAAATCATCTTGAAATGCTTTAACAGCATCACTTACACGTTGTAACAGTGTAGCATGACTACCAATAGTTGAATCAGTTGTAACCACTTGTGCAGCATGTGTATCAAAACCACCCATACTTACCATGTACACCCTTGTTTTCAATCCTCCCTTTATTAATCTTGCAACAATTTTTAACTGATCGGCTAAAGAATTATTTGATGGATATGTAGATTGAGTGGTAACTTTTGCTGCAGCATCTTTAACTACTTGTGCATATTGTTGTGTTTGTTGAGACACGGTTCTGATATAAGTTAATTCTTTACCTGCAGGTGTGTTGGGTGCAGGATCTTGAACACCATTAACTAAATTATAAAACGTAGATGGATTGCTGATACTCATACCCATACTTACTGCAGGACCTTGTAATGTAAATGATGTTACAGAGCCAATTTGAATAGCCAAAGGGTCTGTCATGGTTGAATTTGGATATCCATTAGGAAAATTAGGATATTCATAATTTAAATACCTTCCCATCCAGCCACTTTGCAAAAACTGATTTGAATCGCTTGCACTCATCCAAATATCTGTTGCCCTGAAATGAGAAAAGTTTGGAGTGGGATAGCCTACGGATTGAATGATTGAAACTTTGCCTTCATTAAACATGTTTTGTACACCAGTCATTGCAGGATGTAATCCAATTTTATTTGTTCCAGATAAGGCAAGTACTTTATTTTCTGGTATGGCAATATTATTTCTTGCATTAAAATAATTGCTATAAAATTCTAATGGTACAACTGTATTTAATCCATCGTTGCCGCCATTTAATTGTATTAATACTAAAACATTATCTGTTTGAGTAGTGGGTAACATTAATGCTTTGTATAGAGCGGATTGATCGGTTAATGCATTTAATGAAAAGCCATTAAATAATCCTGGAAGAATAACACTTGCAGGCAGGGATTGTCTTAAAAAATCTCTTCTTTTCATGTGTACTTTTTTAAGCTAATTGGTATTCAGATAAATTCATTAAATATTTAACCAAATCTCTAACCCTTGTTTTGGCTAAATTAGCATTTGCTGTATTGCTTGGGTTATTGATAAATTCTACCCAAACATCTGTCCAATAATGATCTTGTGATTGACCGGCTAATAAAATATCTTTTTTAATTTGAGCTTTACTAGTAGAGGTTAAGTCCATTCTAAATAAATACTTAACCAAATCATTAATTAATGTATTTGGTATGCTAGAGTTAGAAAGTGTTTTTGCAAACTCAGCAGCATCTACAATAATTTTTTTAGAATTAAAAGTATAGCCAGTTAACATCATCGTATCTGTAAACTGATTTCTCTTGGGCAACGTATCACTATTAATCCAAATTTCATAAAACTGCGGAACTTGATAATAAGCTTTCCAACCAGCAACATCTGGCGGGTCGCCAATATTTTGGTTCATTGTAGATGCAAAACCTACCACCCAATTCCAAAAACCATAATTTGTAATGTAATCAGTGCTAACTGCAAAAGCAACATTTAATTCTCTGCATAATCCAATACATAAATCAACAGGACTCTTGATGTAGCATCCTTGATTTAAAACGTCAAAAAAATGTTCGCTTTTTAGTAAAATGTTTAATACTGGTTTAATATTATAATTGTTGCTTCTTAAAATTGCAGCAAGTGGTACAATTACATTGGCTTCAACAGAAGCGTCTATATCATAATAAACAAACCATCTATAAATTTTTCTACAAATATGTTCAGCAACTTCATTGGTAGCAAAAATCATATTCAACAAATCATCAATTTCTAAATCTCCAGCAGTTGTTCCTGTTCTACCAACAATAGTTGTATTATTATAAAAAGATGAAAATAATTTATTTGTATTATCGTGCCTGCTAGAAGTAAAATAAGAATCTATAGTTGTTGAATTGTTTCTCCAACCAGTTAACACTCTTGATGCTGCTTTTACATCGTTTTCAGTATATGGTGCTCCGCCATCTTTTCCAACACAAAAAAGTTCTTGTAATTCTCTGCCATAATTTTCATCGGGTGCTGTTGCAGTATTTAATTGTCCATTTAAATACACCAACACAGCAGGATCAATCGTTATGGCTCTTACTAAATTTTTAAAATTTCCAAGAGCATTTGTTCTTAATAAATTGTGGTGCTTATAAACATATTGTGCATTGCCAATATCTGCAGTTTCAGTTGCAAAATAATTATGCCAAAACATGGTCATTTTTTCTCTTATACTTCTATCTTGATTAATCATTACACCCATCCACCATTTTTTAAATGATGCCCTTCTTCTACTGGCAATTGTTCCATCATTATTGGGATCATTAACCCAAGTTTGTCCCAAAGCAATATTTGTATCTGGCAATGTTGCTCCTGAATGATCGTATTCTTTTACTGGGGGATTTGGCAATGCTGCTGTTGGATTTAATAATTCATCAACTGCAGCAATCATACTTTTGGTTTTAAAAAAATCTATATCAGATTTTTTTGAGCCAAACATGGTTCTTTTTAATAGATGAATCACTTCGTTTTCTGTCCATTGACCAGTGTAGAGGTTAAGACCTGTATTTGTTCTGTATACAGGATAATCAAGAGCTGTTTGTGGCGTTGATTTTTTAGCAGCAGTTAAAAAGGCTCTCCTATCCATAGTAAAGCTTTGTTAGTTTTGGAGATAGACTTTGTTTTTCTACCTTAGTTTAATGAACTAAAAATAGGTAGATATTGTATTATAAAAAAATCCTTCTGAAATTTTAGAAGGATTTAAAAAGGAGGACACTACTTTTAAGCTTAGTTAATATTTTCAATAATTCCTGCTATACCTTGACCTCCACCCACACAAGCAGAAACTAATCCATATTTTTTATTCAGCCTTTTCATATCATGTAAAAGCTGAATTGTTAATTTACAACCCGTACAACCCAATGGATGACCTAATGCAATGGCACCTCCATTAATATTTACTATTTCTTTATTTAACCCTAATTCATTAATTACTGCTATGGATTGAGATGCAAATGCTTCGTTTAATTCAATCAAATCAATGTCATTGATTAACATGGAAGCTTGCTTTAAAACCTTTGGTATTGCTGCAACTGGACCTATTCCCATAATTCTTGGATCTACTCCTGCAACAGCACTATTTACTAATCTGCCAATGGGTTTTATGCCCAACTCATTAATCATTCTTTCGCTCATTACAATAACAAAAGCTTCTCCATCGCTAGTTTGAGAACTATTACCTGCGGTGACACTACCACCTATGGCAAAAGCAGGTTTAAGTTTTGCCAAAACCTCTACTGTTGTATCTGCTCTTACACCATCATCTGTATCAATTATGTAATTTTTAATGACTTTTTTTCCTTTTTCATTGATATAGCTTTCTACATGAATTGGTAATATTCCTGATTTAAAATAACCCTTATCAATGGCATTTTTTGCCTTTCGATGAGAATGATATGCAAACTCATCTTGTGCTTCTCTGCTAATATTAAATTCATTAGCAACTGCTTCAGCAGTTAAGCCCATACTTAAATAATAATCGGGTTCGTCTTTTGCTATGTTGTATGATGGTACAGTTTTCCAACCTGCTGTTGGAACCAAACTCATGCTTTCTGTTCCTCCAGCAATAATACATTCGGCCATTCCTGATCTGATTTTAGCAGTGGCCATTGCAATACTTTCTAAACCGCTTGCACAATATCTATTAATGGTTATACCTGCAACATCAATTCCTAATGCTTTGGCAGCAATGATTCTACCAAACTGTAAGCCTTGCTCTGCTTCAGGTACAGCATTACCTACAATAACATCATCTATTCTTTTGGTATCAAGTTGAGGAATGGTTGCTGTTAATCCTTTAATTACCTCAACAGCTAAATCATCTGGTCGGTAAAAACGAAATCCTCCTTTTTTACTTTTAGTAACTGCTGTTCTATATCCTGCAACTATGTATGCTTCTTGCATATTTTGAAAATTTAAACATCAAAGATACAAAAAAGTTGTTTATGCAACTATGTATCAGAAAATTGGCTGCATAAAATTGGAATTAATCTTTAATTAGACTGATTCCCTGAAGGATTTTTCCCTTGTGGTCTTTGTTGGTTGGGATTATTATTTCTATTTGATCTTTGTGGTGTTTGAGAAAGGTTTCCTTTATTTGTATTGTTATTAGCATTAGGTTGGGCTTGAGTTTCTTTTCTATTAGCATCTTGATGGCGACTTCTTTGTTGGTCTTTTCTTCGTTTATCGTTTCGTTCTAAACTTTTTAAACTTATTTGACCCACTACATCAACAAATTCCGGCTCAACTTCTTTTGGTTTGTTACTCGTTACTTCAACCTCTTCTAACTCATCTGGTCTAATTCCTTTTGCATTTAATTGTTTGATTTCTTTAACACGTTCTATGGTTAATGGATAGTGTTTTGTGCCCCCTTGAACAACATACCACATGAGGTTTTTAAAGATATCTTTCTTAATTAAAAATGCTGGAGCTCTTGCAATTTCAATGGTATCTGCATTATCTGGAAAATGTTGTAAAGCATCTAAATAAGTATCTAATTCGTAATTCAAACAGCATTTTAATCTACCACACTGACCGCTCAATTTTGTTTGATTGATGGATAGATTTTGATAACGAGCAGCTGTTGTGTTAACGCTTTTAAAATCTTGCAACCAAGTGCTACAACACAATTCTCTTCCACAACTTCCAATGCCGCCAACTTTTCCTGCTTCTTGTCGAATTCCAATTTGTTTCATTTCTACCTTAAGCTTAAACTCGCTGGCAAAAAATCGAATCAACTCTCTAAAATCCACTCTATCATCAGCAGTGTAGAAAAATGTTGCCTTTTTACCATCTGATTGTATTTCCACTTCGCTTAACTTCATTTGAAGTTTTAGGTTTCGGGCAAACTCTCTACTTTTTGCTTGTACAGCCGGTTCTCGATCTTTTTGGTAATAATAACTTGATAAATCTTTTTCTGTACTTAATCTCAAAATCTTTTTCATTTCGGGATCAGCTTCTTTTACACCATGTTTTTTCATTTGTAAACGAACCAGTTCACCTGACAAAGAAACCTGGCCTACATCAAACCCATTTACACCCTCCACAGTAACATAATCACCTTTTTCATAGTATTGAAAAGTTGGGTTTATGTAAAAATCTTTTCTGCTGCCTTGCTTAAAGCTAACTTCAACAATTTTACATGAGTTTTCAAGATCGCTTTTTGGAAGATTCTTAAGCCAATCGTGCACATTTAATCTATTACAGCCGCCGGTACTACATCCTCCATTGCTTTTACAGCCATTTGGTTTACCTGTACCACAAGATCCA
>JANPAT010000019.1:0-1557 GCA_031430075.1 Chitinophagaceae bacterium
AACAAGTGTTAGGTTTTGTTGAAATACAAAAAAAATGGATGCCAATTGACATCCATTTTTTATAGATAAATTTCTGATTATTTAATTGTAGCGGTATCAGCAGTATTTACTTCTGCCGGAGCAGCCATTTCAGTAACTACAGGAGCAGGATCTTTTGCTTCAACTTTTTTGCTATTGATAGCAGCTAATGTTGGAGCAATTACTAAGCTAACAATACTCATTAACTTGATTAAAATATTCATTGAAGGGCCAGATGTATCTTTAAATGGATCACCAACTGTATCACCAGTTACAGAAGCTTTATGTGGCTCAGATTTTTTGTAATACATTTCACCATTAATTTCAACTCCTTTTTCAAATGATTTTTTTGCATTATCCCAAGCACCACCAGCATTATTTTGAAAAATTCCCATTAAAACTCCACTAACAGTTGCACCAGCTAAAAATCCCCCTAAAGCTTCTGGACCTAATAAAAATCCTATTAATAATGGAGAGATGATTGTGATGGCACCTGGTAACATCATTTTCTTTAAAGAAGCTTCAGTTGAAATAGCAACACATTTTTCATATTCTGGTTTTGCTGTTCCTTCCATAATTCCAGGAATTTCTCTAAACTGACGACGAACTTCTTCAACCATAGCCATAGCAGCTTCACCTACAGCTCTTATAGCAAGTGAAGAAAATATAAAAGGAATCATTCCACCAACAAATAATGCTGCTAAAACATCAGCTTTATAAATATCAATATGTTGATTATTTGGCATTGCAATACCAACAAATGCAGCAAATAAAGCCAAAGCTGTTAATGCAGCAGAAGCAATTGCAAAACCTTTACCACTTGCAGCAGTTGTATTTCCAACAGCATCTAAAATATCAGTCTTTTCACGAACTTCTGGAGGCAAATCGCTCATTTCAGCAATACCACCAGCATTGTCAGCAATTGGTCCAAAAGCATCAATAGCTAATTGCATAGCAGTTGTAGCCATCATACCTGCAGCAGCAATTGCAACTCCATATAAACCTGCACATTCGTATGAACCATATATTCCCCCAGCTAAAACTAAAATTGGTAAAAATGTAGATTCCATACCAACTGCTAATCCACCAATAATATTAGTAGCATGACCAGTTGCAGATTGACGAATAATACTCATCACTGGCCTTTTGCCCATTGCAGTATAATATTCAGTAATGATACTCATTAAAGCACCAACAACTAAACCTACACCAATTGCACCAATAACTCCATTACGAGTAAATGACAAGCCACGTAAAGTCATGGTTTCTGGTAGAATACAATTTACAATAAAATAAGCAGCAATTCCAGTTAGTATCATTGAACCCCAGTTACCCATATTTAATGCCTTTTGAACAGCATCAGTACTAACTCCAGCTTTATCACTAATTTTTACAAAGAAAGTTCCAATAATTGATAAAATAATTCCGACACCTGCAATAACCATTGGCAATAGAATTGGGGCTAAACCACCAAAATTATCAATAGATGTAGTTTGTTGTCCTAACACCATTGTTGCTAAAACTGTTGCAACATAAGAG
>JANPAT010000020.1:0-1755 GCA_031430075.1 Chitinophagaceae bacterium
AATTTCCAAAAAGTATTTAAAGCTTTATTTACTGAAGAAGATACTGCTGATTTGATTTTGGAGAATCCAGAGAATCTTGCAGAAACTGGAATTGATATTATTGCAAAACCAAAAGGCAAACGTCCTTCATCAATTACTCAATTAAGTGGTGGAGAAAAAACATTAACTGCTACAGCTTTATTATTTGCTATCTATTTAATTAAACCAGCTCCATTTTGTATTTTAGATGAAGTTGATGCTCCTTTAGATGATGCCAATGTGAGCAAATTCACTCAAATGATTAAGCAGTTTAGTGAAAATTCTCAATTCATTATTGTAACCCACAACAAACAAACAATGGGTGCTGTTGATGTAATTTATGGAGTAACTATGCAAGAACCTGGAGTGAGCAAATTGGTTCCTGTTGATTTTAGAAGTTTGAATTAATATCAACTAATATTATAAAAAGAAAAGGTCGTAATAATTGTTACGACCTTTTTAATACAAAAAAAATGCTACAGAAAACTGTAGCATTTGAAATTAATATTTCTATGGTTTAACGATAGGCTTTTAAACGAGAATTAGAAACACTTGTAGCTGAATTTGTCCAATACACTTTAAAATGAGTAGCACAATCACCAGTACCCACTGGGCTTCCTTGAGCATTTAATCCAAATACAACTTGAACAGTTTGTGCTCCTACAGTATGAGCAACTAAACCTGCCGTTGGTCTCCAAACTTTACAATGGGTATTGGCTTTTATTGAACTCGTATACACTGTTTGATAACTATGTCCAAATCTTGTGGTACCCCAAGCTGCAGTATTAATTTTTCCATTTATAGTAGTATCACCCGAAACTTCGAAATTATACTTGTTAGGATTTACTGTAAATGACACGGTTTTATTTTTTGCAACATTCCAAACTGCAGTTTTAGAACCTGAACTATCAGTAAATGTGGCTTCAATTCCAATTGAACCTGTTCTGATTCTGTGACGAAGCATTGAAATTTGATTAATACTTAATCTAAACAAATTTCCACCATTTACATTTGTATTTAATCTTTCACCATTTATAGTTACAGAACGGTTTCTACAAATATCTGCAACTTTAAAATTGGTGAATTTAATTCTTAAAGTTGCACCTGGTTCAATCCATTTAGTAGCATAAAGTAAGTCTACAGTAATAGTCCCAGTTCTTTTTCTACAACCATGAACAGTGCCATTAAATGTAAATACCATTCTATTGGCAACATTTCCAGGGTTTGAAGTATCTACATCAGGAGGTAACATAAGTGTTGTTCCTAAAAAAACATTACCAGGGCCACAAAATCTTGCACTTGATGATAATGTGGATGTAATATCATCATCGGCACTTTCTGATTCTCCTTGAAACATTTCATCGTCATCAGATTGAACTGAAGCTTGAACTTCATCTGATACCAAAACATCTGATGTAACTTTTTTACAAGCTATTGATAAGAAAGAAAAACAGCAAACAATAATGAGGACTGTTTTAAAATTGAACGTTTTCATAAATAAATTTTGAATGAGTAATTTTTTGTCAATTCTCTGACTTTCGATTAGGAAAGAAGTTTAATACAATAAATCTTTTCAAAATAATTCAAAACTAAGTTACTTCTATTCTTTTATATTTGTAACCTTTAGGGGAATTAGCTCAGTTGGTAGAGCGTTTGCATGGCATGCAAAAGGTCAGCGGTTCGACCCCGCTATTCTCCACAAAGTCGGAAATATTAGCAAGAATGCTTTTGTTTCCG
>JANPAT010000021.1:0-2110 GCA_031430075.1 Chitinophagaceae bacterium
TAGGGTAACTGGTTCATGAGGTATAGCAGTTGCTTTTTTATTTTTTCCAGATGCTAAATTGGGTAAAAAACTAGATGCTGTTGTAAGTGCTGAAAGTGTAACAAATTCTCTTCTTTTCATTATTTTTTTAAATATTATTATGATTTAAGTTCATTAAAAAATTAAATAAATTAACTTCAGAACTAATGCCTAATTTTTTTCTAAGTCTGTATCTACTAATTTCTACACCACGTACAGAGATGTTCATTAATTGAGCAATTTCTTTTGTTGATAAATTCATTCTTAAATATGCCGATAATTTTAATTCATTTGCTGTAATACTTGGAAATTTTTCTTTAAGAGTATAAACAAAATCGCTGTGTACTTTATCAAAGTGTTGTGCAAAATGTTCCCAATCTTCGTCCATCTTTTCATCTTCGTTTAGTGCTTTCAACATTTTTTTGAGTTCTGCTATTGTTCTATCATTAGTTTCTTTTTTTATTACTTGATTTAACTCGCTTTTTATTTTAGTTAATAATTCGCCTTTTTTTAATATATGCATGGCAGAATTTGCTAATTCTGAATTTTTAAAATCAATATCAGCTTGTAATTTCTCGTTTCTTAAAGATACTAATTCACTTTCGGCTTCTTTTATTTCTCGTTCATGTTGATCCTGTAAGTTTTTTTGTTCTTTTTCATATTTCAATTCTTGTAAATAAAAAATATTTCTTTGTTTTTCTATAAAAAAATAAATGAAGGCACAAAAAATTAAGAAGTAAATAAAGTAAGCAATTTTACTTTTATACCATGGAGGAAGAATATTAAAACTAAACGTTACTATATCCGATTCAATGCCTAAATTATTTCTAGCTTTTACTCCAAAACTGTAAGTGCCTGGTGATAAATTATTGAATTCTTTTTCTGTTTTAGTATTCCATTCAGACCAATTATTTATATACCCATTTAATTTAAAACTGTATTCAAGATTTACTTGTTGACCAAATAGAGGGGATGCATAAGAGAAAATAATATTATTCCATTTTTTATTTATTATTCCATTTTTTTTTGGTTGATTATTTAGTGCAAAATCATAACCTCCATAAATTAAGCTATCGTAATTTTCTCGAATGATTACCTTTCTTAACTGAATTTTTACGTCAAAATTATTTTTGCTATATTTTTCGAAATCAATATTAAAAAATCCATTTTCACTACCAATGATGATGTTATTTTTATTAATTGGATATATAAATTCGAATCCACTTAAAATTCTATTACTTAATTCTGGCAAATAAATGATTTTAGGTTTACTATTAGAATTCTTAATAACTCCAACGCTTTTATCATGAATGAACCATATATTTCCCTCTGTATCGTCCTTAATATATCTAACACTTTGGGCTCCCAATATCTTTGAATAAAATTCTGATGGGTTAAAACGATCTGTATTTATATCATAAACATAAATGCCTTTTTCTGTAGCAATTAAAATTTCGTTTTGAATTTTAAATACATGATTATTATTGATTGAAGGCAATCCGTTTGAATGACTATATTGTTTTATTAAAAACATGCCATTGGCTTCTGGTACTAATTTAAAAACACCATGGTAGGGGTGTGACATCCATATATTATTAAATTTATCAATTGCTACAAATCTTGAAGATTCTTTAAAGTCTGCAATTTTTTCTACTGAAATAAATTCATTATTGATGTAATTAAAAATTTGTAAGCCAAAATAATTTCCTGCAACAATTTTGTTTGAAGGATACACACTGCTTGTTGCAATAAAATTCCAAAAACCTGCACTTGAATTTATAGGATAGGCTATATTATTTTTTACAATTGATGCTCCTTCATGTTGACCTACTAAAACTTGATTATTAATTTCTGCCAAACTCCAAATTTGTCCCATTGCTTTTGTAACTGGCTGAAAAGTTCCTTTTGAAAAACTAATATCTTTTTCATTTTGAATGGTAACACTAAATAAACCAGATGAAGTACCAGCATAAAAAATATTGTTATGCAATAAGGCTGTATAACCAGATGCCCCTTGCAAACTTGGATTTAATCTTTTTACTGCACTGTTATATTCAATACAATCAATTCCATTGTCTAGTCCTAGCCAAAG
>JANPAT010000022.1:0-8626 GCA_031430075.1 Chitinophagaceae bacterium
TTTATTGTAATTACTAGTGATAGAGGTTTATGTGGTGCTTATAACAGTAATGTTGTAAAACTTACAAAAGCTACAATTGAAGAAAAATATTCAACTCAATTTAAAAAAGGAAATGTAGCTGTTTGGAATATTGGTAAAAAAGGCTGGGAATCTTTAACAAAATCTGGTTTTAAAACTAGCGATGCTCATAAAGATATTTTCTTAAACTTAACTTTCGAAAACGTACAAAAAGCTGCTCAGGCTGCAATTACAGCTTTTGAAAATAAAGAGTTCGATGCTATTGAAATTGTGTACAGCAATTTTAAAAATGCAGCAACTCAAGCTTTCGTTGCAGAACCTTTCTTGCCAATTCCTAAAATTGTTGCAAAACCTGGAGCAAAAAAATCTGACTTTATATTTGAGCCAAACCAAGATGAATTGATTGCTGAGTTAATGCCTAAGATTTTAAATACTCAATTATATAAAGCTGTTTTAGATGGCAATGCTAGTGAACATGGTGCTCGTATGACTGCTATGGATAAAGCAAGTGAAAACGCTAATGAGCTTTTAAAATCGTTGAAAATTTCTTATAACAGAGCAAGACAAGCAGCTATTACAACTGAACTTACTGAAATTGTAAGTGGTGCTGCTGCATTAAATGGTTAGTTCTAGAATTAAAAACAACTCATGGAACTTTCTAATATTATTCCTCATATTGAAGCACTCATTTTTGCAAGTGATAAACCTTTAACAGTATTAGATATTGTTGAACTCATCAACAATGCTTTTGGATTTATTGATGAAAGAGTAACTGTTGATCAAATTGAAAGTTGTGTTGAAGGCATTAAAGAAAAATATGCCAGTGAGTTTTATCCTTTCGAAGTAAAAGAAAGTGGTGGTGGATTACAGTTTCTTTCCAAAGCTTCTTTTCATTCTACAATAGGACAATTAAATGGAGATAAATTTTTAAAAAGATTATCTAATGCTGCTCTAGAAACCTTAGCCATTGTAGCTTACAAGCAACCTATTACTAAAAGTGAAATTGAAAAAATAAGAGGAGTAAACAGCGATTATAGCATTCAAAAACTTTTAGAAAAAGAATTATTGATTATTAGTGGAAGAGATGAAAAGTCTCCTGGTCAGCCTTTAATTTATGCAACTTCAAAAACTTTTATGGATTATTTTGGTATTAATTCAACCGATGATTTGCCAAAAATTAGAGAAATTTTAGCCGAGCAAACTATTGAAGCTACTGTAATCAACCCTAATGATTTTAAATCTACTTTTCATAATGACGAAGCACAAGCCCCATCAAATATTGAGATTACAGAAGATGGTAGTTTGATTGAGAAAGATGAAGAGGCTACAGATAAATAGTATTTATATCATCGCTAAAATTTCTTCAACATAAGTTCTATCATTACTTAAGCGTGGTACTTTATGTTGGCCACCTAATTTCCCTTTTTTAGAAAGCCATTTTGTAAAAATATCTTTAGGTAATTGTTTAACTAAAGGCATTTGCAGTGCAATGTCTTTATATCTTTTGGCTTCATAATCACTATTCAACGTTTTTAAAGCAGCGTCTAATTCGTAAGCAAATTCTTTTATACAATTGGGTGAGGTTTCAAATTCAATCAACCACTCGTGTGAACCACTTTGTGTTTCATTAAAATAAATAGGTGCAGCTGTATAATCGTTTACAATACTATTTGTTTTTTCTGCAGCAATGGCAATGGCTTTATCTGTATTATTAATAATCAACTCTTCGCCAAAAGCATTGATAAAATGTTTTAATCTTCCACTAACTTTTATTTTAAATGGTTCAATACTGGTAAACTGAATAGTATCGCCAGGCATATAACGCCATAAGCCAGCATTGGTAGATATTACAATAGCATAATTTTTTCCTATCTCAACTTTATTCAATCCAATGGTTTTAGGATCGGTTTTTCCATACTCTTCTACAGGCATAAACTCGTAAAAAATTCCATGATTAAGAAAAAGTAACATGCCATCTTCTTCAAAAGAATCTTGAGCTGCAAAAAACCCTTCACTAGCATTATAGATTTCCAAATAATTTATTGGCTTACCCATAATTTTTTTAAACTGTTCTTTGTAAGGCACAAAAGAAACCCCACCATGTATATATAATTCTAAGTTGGGCCAAACCGCTGCAATATTTTCTTTACCTGTAATTTCTAGAATACGTTTTAATAAAACTAAAGTCCATGTGGGTACACCAGATAAAGAAGTAACATTTTCTTTAATGGTACAGTGAGCTAATTTTTCAATTTTAGAATCCCATTCATCCATCAATGCTATACTCAATTCTGGAGTTCGAATCCATTGACCCCAATAAGGTGAGTTCTGTAATAATATTGCACTTAAATCTCCATACTGAATATCATCATTTACAAAACTTATTTGATGACTTCCGCCTATAACCAATCCTTTCCCTATTAATAAATTGCTGTTGGGGTTTAAAGAATAATATAAACTAATAACATCTTTAGCACCTTGAAAATGACAATCTTCTAAGCTTTCTTCAGTAATAGGAATGAATTTGCTTTTAGCATTTGTAGTGCCACTGCTTTTAGCAAACCAATTTACTGGTGTATTCCAAAGCAGATTTTCTTCGCCATTCATTAAACGTTCTACATAAGGCTGAATATCTTCATACTCCTGAATAGGAATTGCATTTTTAAAATCTCGAATAGAAAAAAGTTTGGTGAGCCCGAATTTTTTGCCTATCTCTGTGTATTGTGCATGTGTAACCAAATCTTGTAAAACCTCTCTTTGTGTATCGATTGGATTAGATATCCAATTTTCTGTTCGCCACTGACGAAATCGAACTAGGCGTGATATTGCAGGACTAAGAAGTTTCAAGTAATCTGGTTATTAATTTTTCGGAAATTACAATTTTTTTGTCATTAAATGTTTTACAAAAAAAACAATTAGCTAAACCACAGCTTAAATGGAACCCAATTTTATACATTATCTTAAACAAATAATAAAAAGTTTACTTGTTTTTTTAGTTTGGATGACTGTAAATATTAAATTCGGAATATTAGATAATCATGCATTTGTTAATGATAAAATTCAAATGAATAATATCATTTTTTATGCTTGGTTATTGATTAGTTCAATTATTGTTGTAGTTTATTTAATTAAACTATGGGGTGAAAAATACAAACAAAATAAGCAAGAGTTAGATTAATATTTATTAGGGCATTTATACGATTCAATATTGAAGGAAATGCCAACTTGAAAAGTTGCAAAAGCATCTGTACCTAAAGAATTGCCTCTTTGCCTTCCTTTTTGTCCAATCGTATATCCAACATCATAACTTCTATCGTTTAATAAAGCACCTGCACTACCAGGAGCAAATGCATCTGGTGCATAAGTTGTACTTACATCATCTAAATAATCGGTATTGGTAAAACGATATCTGAATTCACTAAAAATATTAAATGATGGGGTGATGGCGTACTTAAATCCAATAGTTAAAGGAATGCAAAAAGCATAAGAATCATATGGTGTTCGATTTGGATAAAGAGGGCTACCTTGCCCTTCTGTGCCTATGGGTTGTAATTGATATTTTACACCTTGCAAATATGCATAAGGGTCAAACGAAAAAATACCAATACCTAAACCAACATAAGGTGTATAATTATAGCCTTCAAAACCTGGTTGAAACCTAAAAAAGTTAAACGTTCCATTTACTGAAAACTCGTACACATCAGTATTAAAACTTAAGTTACGATATTTTTGAAAGATATTATCGCTGTATTTATCTGCATAAGCCAAAAAAGCATAGTTGGCAGTTAATTTAATACCAATGTAATTATTAAATTGTTTGGTGTAATGAAGAGCTGCTGAGAATTTGGGTCGGCTGATATTAATATCAGGATTTAAATCTCCAAAATAATGAGATCCGCCAGCAGATATGCCAATTTCTCCTGCATGTTTATATGCTTCAAAAAATTGAGCATTTAAATTTTGATTACATGCAATAATTATAAAAAATATAAGCAATTTTTTCTTCATACTAATTCCAACAAGATTATTTATAACCTATAAACGATTTTATTTTAATAAAAATATTTAACAATGTAGAATTATTGCAAGAGTGTATTTATATAAAGCTGATAAAAACTTAGTAAATGAAAAGTTAATTTCTTTTGTCCATGCCCCAAGTAAGTTTATTTCTAAGTGTAGATAGAAAACTGTTTTCATTTAATCGAACCAAACTAACTGTAAAATTTTCTTTTTTAACTGCAATTTGAATGTTTTTATCTACCCACTCTCTACGAGCATCCATTACACAAATGTATTGCTCTGCTCTGCCTTCAACCTCAAAAGAAATAATATTTGTGTCTGAAACTACTATTGGCCTAACATTTAAATTATGTGGGGCTACTGGGGTTATTACAAAGCTTGATGATTCTGGAAAAACAATAGGACCACTACAACTTAAATTATAACCTGTAGAACCTGTAGGTGTTGAAACGATTAATCCATCTGCCCAATAAGTATTTAAAAACTCTCCATTAATAAATGTGTGAATTTTTATCATTGCAGATGAATCTGTTTTATGCAAAGCAAATTCGTTTAATGCAAAAGGGGTTTCTCCAAATAAAGGCAAAGTAGAATCGCTGTGTATTAAACTTCTTTTATCAACAACATAAGTTCTATTTACTAACGAATCAACAGCACTTACAATTTCATCTTTACCTACACTTGCCAAAAATCCTAACCTGCCAGAATTGATGCCAAGAATTGGTATATTACTATCTCGAACTAAAGTAACAGCATCTAAAATTGTTCCATCGCCTCCAACACTAATTAAACAGTCTACTTTACTACTAACTAAATCTGAATAAGTACTAAAACCAATTAATTCATCATTCAAAAAACAAGTCATCAATGAATCAAATAAATAAGTTGTTACACTCGATTTTTTTAATTCGTTAAGCAAATACTGAATAGTACTAATCTGCTCTTCATCTAACCCGCGACTATAAATTGCTACAACCATTTTTTAATATTGAATTACAAAGTTAAGGTTTGCAATTTGAATGAGTTTTTTACCATTTACATTCTACTTTAACTGGAATGTTTTTTAATGTAAAAGGAATGTTTAATACATTTTGATCTGATGACCAATTTAGTTTTACTGGTACATTATTAACTAAAACTTTTTTTGGTGCAGATGAAATTGTTGGAATATTTAAAACAATATTTCGAGTAGCTGGCTTGCCCTTATACATACCATTATTGTTTTTAATATTTATGGTTAAAGTTTTTTTATTTAATCCGGTAGAAGAAAAGTTTATTAATTCAAATTGTTTTTCAGCAATGGCATTTTTATTTTCTCCATCATCATCATACATTTCATAACTTGATGTGGAGAATGATGGAATATAAATTACATTTAAATTGCTTCTATTAATTTCAGCAGTGTTCTCTCCTGTACAATTGTAATGTGGAATAAAGCTTCCTTCTTTGTAAAAAATTGCTGTTTTATAATCACTCACATCAACATCATAAAACTCATTACCAGAAAGTATTTTATCTAAAGTAGTAGCATACCAATTTCCATTGGGTAAATACACTTTTTTATTGGTTTGTCCTCTTTCAATTACTGGTGCAACCAAAATATTATCGCCAAAAAAATATTCATTTTCTACTTTATACGAGTTGCTATCTTTTGCATAATTATAAAACAATGGTTTTACAAAGGGTTCGGCATATTTAGTTTGTTTGTAAGCTAATGTATAGTTATAAGGCAATAATTTGTATCGTTCAATTATTGCATTTTTTGCAATTGTTTTATAAGGTTCGTCGAACAAAGCTGCTTCACTCGGAAAACTTGGAGCTTGTTTGTCGTGGTCGTATAAAGCAGTTCCATGTGGTCGTAAAATGGGTGTAAAAGCTGCAAACTGCATCCAACGTGCATACAACTCCTCATCATTTTCGCCCAAAGCAAAACCACCAGCATCTGCATGCACATAGGGAATGCCACTTAAACTCATACCTAACATTACAGGCAATTGAGCTTGTAAACCACTCCAAGTTCTTCCCACATCACCACTCCAAGG
Organism: Chitinophagaceae bacterium; assembly: GCA_031430075.1. GTDB lineage: Bacteria > Bacteroidota > Bacteroidia > Chitinophagales > Chitinophagaceae > CAIVPM01. Next base: position 6,081 of record JANPAT010000022.1, read on the forward strand.
AAAAATACTATAACGTTGACTTCCTGCAAAACCACTTCTATTTAAATGAAATAATCTTTGTTTAGGATAATCTTTTGCATAGTTTTCGAACAACATTTTATTCCAATAATGGCCATAAATATTATGCACTTCATCTGCTTTTACTAGTCTTTCTATGCCTAAATCGGTAAGGTTATGAAATAAATCTGTTGGATGATTTTCTGGTTCTCCTAAATCTGTCCACCAAGCTGTAACGCCATTATTAATTTGTTTTTTATAATGATAATCCCAGATCCAATCGCCTGACTTTTTTTTAAAAATGTCTATCAGCCCACCTTTACCAAAATAAAAATCTTTAAGCATATAAGGATTTTTCCATACATCTATTGCCAAATAATCTAATGAAGGAATAAAGCCATTGGTGTATTGCAACACATAAGGTTCAGTAATTAATGTGGTTTGAATATTTTGCTTTTTAAAATCTTTTATCATACCAATTGGGTTGGGCCACTTTTCTTTATTAACCCAATCTAAATTTCCCACATAGCCTTTGATACTATCACCAAACCAAAACAAATCAAAGATGATGGCATCAACAGGTATTTTTTCATCTTTCATTTTTTTTGTAATGCTCGTTGCTTGCTCTTGACTTGTATATCCAAACCTACTCATTAAATTTCCTAGAGCCCAACGTGGTGGCAATGGTTGAGTGCCTGTAAGTTTATGGTAAGATGATAAAATTTCTTGATAACTATTTCCTGTGATGATGTAAACATTTATTTCGCCACTATAAAAAAGGGCTTGAAAAAAATTACGGTCAGTTTTTGCAATATCAACATACCCTTTTGAACCATTGTCGAAAAATAAACCATAGCCTTTGTTGCTTATAAAAAAAGGAACAGAATAATTTAAATTTTCTGCACCTACACCATAAGCATAATTTGGTCTGTTATATAAATCGAATTTTTGTCCACGTCTATTCATGGGTGTTGCTCTTTCGCCTCCACCAAAAATCATTTCATCTGTTTGTAATTCAAATCGAAACCCAATATAACCTGCATCATCAAACTCCGGAAATAAAGTAAGCTTTTCTTTATTCAGCTGAATTGATGCATCAGCATTTATTTTATATGATGGTATAATATTATTTACAGGTTTTGTTATAACTGCATTGGTAACATTAAAATCGTCTAAATATTCAAATGGATGATAAATAACCTTATTTACATTGTTAGCATAAGCTACAACTTGCCAATTTGCATTTCGTTGAGCAAATATTGAAATTGAAAACAAGGTAACACTAAGAACAAAAAGTGTTGATTTAATTATATGCTTCATCATAAATAAGAATTAACTTTTTAGAATAAATAAAGTTATAAAAATAAATAGTAAAATAGTTGTTGTTAAAAGCTTTTAACGTATTCTATTTTTTTGTTTTTCGAGAGAATAACATTTCGGCAATAAAAATCATTACCAAACTTGTTAGTGTTGTTGCAATAACTTTTAATAGAAAATAACCGAATGTTCCAAACTGCATCCATTCAATAAAAATTAAATAGATGTGATGTAAAAAAGTTAATATAACAATATAAAAACTATAAGGGCTCCAACCCATACTTCGAACAGAGGGTTCACTAAAACTTTGTTCTGTTGAATCTTTTGCCATAAATAAATTCAATAAAAAAGGACGTAAATAAGCAATTAAAGTACAAGGAGCTGCATGTAAGCCTGGTGTATGCAAAAAATAATCGAGCAGCATACCAAAAGAAAATCCAACTAATAATAGATGCCAACGATTAATAGAAAAAGGTAACCACAACAGAAATAAAAAATATAAATAAGGTGTAATGTATTGATGCAATAAAGGAACATTACTTAAAACATAAACTTGTATAAACAAGAATAAAATTAAACGGATAATATGTTTTAAAATATTACTCATTGCCTAAATTATAATGTTGTTTACGAGTAAGTAAATCAAGTTGATGTTGCTCTGTGAAATAATGATTAACGATAATGTTTACATGTTGTATAGTTCTAAAATTTGTTGAAGTTTTTATTTTAAGTGAATAGGTATTTTCTTCATCATCTTTTTCAATTTTATCAACAGTGCCAATCATTAATAATGATGGAAAAGATGGAGAATATCTGCTCGTTACTATGGTATCGCCTTTTTTAACATCAACAGCTTTACTAATTTTTCTCATTATTAAATAATCTGGGCTTGCACCATCCCATTCCACATTTTCTGCATATTGCTCTTTGCCTTTTTTAAACATTGCAGAAACTTTTGAATTTCTATTTAGCAAACTCATCACAACAGAATAATTATCACTCACACTAACTACTTTACCTATAATTCCATTGGGACCTACAACACCCATTTCTGGTTTAACCCCTTGCTTTGATCCACGTTCTAATGTAATAAAATTAGATTCTAAAGAAACAGTATTACCAACAACAACTGCTGGAAGAAAAGTATATTTTCTAAATCTATTTAGTGTGTCTTTGATTAAGGTATCAACTCTTGTAATGATAGTACTATCTGATGCAACAATATTAGTTTG
>JANPAT010000023.1:0-8414 GCA_031430075.1 Chitinophagaceae bacterium
AATTATTAAACAAAAAAACAGAGTAATGAACAGTTACGAATTAATGGTGATTTTTACTCCTGTACTTTCTGAAGAAGAATTTAAAGCTGCTCAGAAAAAGTACATTGCTATGGTTGAAGAAGCTCAAGGCTCTTCGGTTAACAGCAATCCTTGGGGATTAAAATCTCTTGCTTATCCTGTACAAAAGAAAACAACAGGAATTTATTGGGTGTATGAATTTAAAGCTACATCTGATTTCAACGAAAAATTGAAAATTGCTTTATTGAGAGATGAGCAAGCAATGAGGCACATGATTACAAAACTCGACAAATTCGCCGTTGAGTATAATCAAAACAAAAGAGATGGCGTATTTTCTAAACAAGTAAAAGCGGAGGTATAAGATGGCAAGAAATGAAATAAAATATTTAACCGCGATTAAACAAGAAAATCCTAAAAAGAAATTCTGTCGTTTTAAAAAATACGGTATCAAGTATGTTGATTATAAAGACATCGATTTTTTAAGAAAATTTGTTAATGAGCAAGGTAAATTATTACCTCGTCGTTTAAGTGGAAATTCTTTAAAATATAAACGTAAGGTTAGTGATGCAGTTAAAAAAGCTCGTCAAATGGCTTTAATGCCTTTCGTAACCGATTTATACAAATAGTAAAATTTAGTAACCTTCCCTAATTCCATAACAATGGAAGACAGTCACAATCTTAGATTGGGCCTTTGGGGACTAAAAACAAAACAATGGACGTAATATTGATTCAAGAATTAGACAACTTAGGTGGTAAAAACGAAGTTGTTAAAGTAAGAAACGGTTATGCACGTAACTATCTTATTCCACAAAAATTTGCAGTAGAAGCCAGTCCTTCAAATCTTGCTCAATTAAAAGAAAGATTAAAAGTTCAAGGTAAAAAAGAAGCTTCAATGTTGGCTCAAATCACTAATGTTTTAGCAGTATTGAAAGAGTCTCCAGTTAAAGTTGGTGCTAAAACTGGCACTAGTGGAAAAATATTTGGTAGTGTAACTTCTTTACAAATTGCTCGTGCAATTCGTGATCAAAAAGGATACGAAATTGATCGCAAACGTATTTCAATTGTTGATGAAGTAAAAGAACTTGGTTCTTACAAAGCATCAATTGATTTTGGTAATGGTAATGTTACTGAAATAGATTTTGAAGTTGTTGGCGAATAAGCGTTTAAATAATTATGTTTAACCCCGCTTCATTGCGGGGTTTTTTATTATAATTTTAGCCAATGATTATTATAGATAATAAATTAATTAGTGATGAGGTTATTGAAGAACAGTTTGTTTGTGATTTAGCCAAATGTAAAGGTGCATGTTGTGAAGATGGTGATGCTGGTGCACCATTAACTGACGAAGAGTTAGATGATATTGTAAAATATTATGATATTGTAAAAAACTATATGACTGAAGAGGGTAAAGCTGTTATTGAGAAATCAGGCAAATATGTTTATGATAAAACTTTTGGTTGGGTAACACCAACAATTAATCATGCTATTTGTGCTTATGGTATAAAAGATGCTAAGGGTGTAATTATGTGTGCCATTGAGCAAGCTTATTTAGATAATAAAATCAGTTGGAAAAAACCAATCAGTTGCCATTTATTCCCAATAAAAATTACCAAGAGTAAGCAAGATTCCGATTTAGATTTTGTAAATTATGAACCTCGCGAAGACTTGTGTAGTGCAGCTTGTAGCTTAGGTAAAAAACTTAAAGTACCCGCTTATATTTTTTTGAAAGATGCTTTGATAAGAAAATATGGTCAAGAGTTTTATGAAACATTAGATGCTACTGCTCGTAGAAATGAATTGTAAAAACTTTGAATAAATCTTTCTCCAATCTTTCCACTTTTTTTGATCAGATAAAAAGTGGTTGTGCATGATAAAAATAAAATTTCCATTTACAGATTTTACAGTTTCAAAATAATATTTCATTTCGTTAAATGCTTGTTCAGCATTTAATTGCTGTTCAAAAATGGCATTAGCATCCATATAACAAAAAGGATGAATCACTAAATGAGTTGTTTCATCTTTTGCTACATTAAACCAATTAAATGAAAAACAATATGAACATCTAAAACCATTAATTGTTCCATACCCTAAAGTATAATCTTCTTGAATGTCTTGTTCAATAAGGTTTTCAAAGCTTATTGGAAATTGAAGTTGTAAAAAATGTTGCCGAGATTTGGTAATATTTTTACTTGTTATTTTGCTTAAATGTTCAATTTCTGCATGTAATATTTCCGATTTGAAATTACTTTTATATGAAGGATGAATGCCAACACTATTTTGTTTTGCTATTGTCTTAATAAGCTCTTCATAATTTGTATTGGATGCTGTTGAATTTTTGTCGAATTCACTTCTTTGCTGTGCTAATAAAATAAAATAAATAGGCAATAGCTTGTGCTTTGTATGTAGCTCATTTAACCATTTAAAAATATCGTAAGGGTCTTTTTTATAGCCCAATAAAACTTGTAGTCGTTCATTAAATGTTCCTCTTTGTAAAATCAAATCTTTTATTAAACCTCCCAATTGAATATAAACTGGGTAATGTTTGTAAGCAAAAGCAATATCAATATCATAAGTAGGGGTAATACTGAATTTATTTTCAACAGGCTTAATTCCAAAGAGTTTTTCTACCTCTTTAAGCCAAAGATTAATGATGGGTAAATTTAAAAAATTTTCTTTCCAAGCCAAACTATTTTCATGATGATAATTTCCATATTCATCTTTTTTATAATTCGAATAATATTCTTCATACCTACTCAGTAAAAAAAAAGAGGCAGCAAGAATATCGAAAGGAATATCGCCATCAGTTTTATAAAATGCTTTGTAATTTTTCCAAACAAAACAATTGATTTGTTGTGAAGTGATTGTTGTTTCGAATAATAAATCAACAGGTTTTATCCATAAATCGCTAGTAATATTTTCATGGGTTGAGTAATTAATTTTTTTTCCAATGAAATTATTGAAAGTATTTACATCATTAACTATTACAATATCATCTCCAAATAAAGTTGTGGCAATATAAGTGAGTCGATTAGTAGTATGTTCTGTATAAATACTGAGCATTAACGGTTATTGTTGATTGAAATAATTTAACTCAACACTTAAATCTAAATAAGAATGTTGATCTTGTAATTGTTTTGTTTTAAGATAATAAGTTTTCAAAAAACTTTTGTGTTGATTGCTTTCTGGATTGAAGGGTTTATGCTGAAAAGCTGTTTGAATAGCTGCAATTTCTTCCATTATTTTTTTTGTTTCTTCATTCATGCAAGTATCAATAAATTTTTCCCAAACATATTGTGTGGCATAATAATTTGGATGAACTAAATCCTCAGCATAAAATCTATAATCTCTTAAATCATCAATTACTAATTCATAAGCAGGAAAATATTGAAGCTTTGGTAATCTTTCAATCAACTCATGAACAGCTTGTATTAACACTGCTTTACTTCTGTTGTTATTAATATGTCCTTCACGTAAATGACGCACAGGGCTAATTGTAAAAATGATTTTTATATTAGGATTAAATGCTCCTAACTTATCCAACATAATTGCTAAAACAAGTATGGCCTGATCTACCCTTAGCAATCGTTTTTCAAACCAATCATTTGGTGCTTTATGATTGTTAGCAGCAACTGTTCCCTTAGTAGTATTTAGTGCTTTTTCAGTTAAAGTATACACCCAAGCAGAACCTAAAGTAATTAATATATAATCTGCTTTTTTTAAAAATAAATTTGCTTCATTAGTAGTTGTATTGATTTTGTTCAAAGCTTCATCAGCACTGGTTCCTGAAAATCTACTGTGGTGTTGCCAGCTATGAAAACCTTCATTGAATTCAAACAAATCTTTTTCTGTATATATTTTATTTTCAATTACATTAATGATTGCTTCACTAACACTAACAGGATTAAATAATATACCATTCGGATTTTCAAAAATTTGAAACTTATGTTTTTTTAATTTATCTCCAATATTTTCTGTGAAACAAGAACCTATCAACATCATTTTATTTTGATGGGTAATTGTTGGTTCAATTTTTTTTATTTCTAATTCAGTTCTAAATTTCATTATACAAAAATTTCATTTGCCAGCATTAAAGCATGTTGTAAAGCTTCTTTATTTAATGAATTAATAAGTTGATGATTGGTTAAGTAAGTAATCATTTTTTCACTATCCATATTACCCACTAAATCATCTTGAGCCATTGGGCAACCACCAATTCCTTTTAAGGCACCATCAAATCTGGTACAACCATTAAATAAAGCTGCTTCTAATTTTGGTTTCCAATTAAAAGTTGTTGAATGTAAATGAACACCAAATTGAATGGAAGGATATTTTGGAATTAATGTTGTTAATGAAAGCTCAATTTGTTGAGGCGTACAAACCCCAACTGTATCGGCTAATGAAACAATTTCTATTTCTCTTTTTGCCATTTCATCTGCCCAATGCATTAACAGTTCTACATTGTATTCATCTTCATACGGATTGCCAAATGCCATGCTTAAATAAACTACTAATGTTTTTTTATTTTTAAGGCATAGCTCATGAATTTCATCAATCCTTAATAAACTTTCTGTTTGAGAACTATTGGTATTTCGAAGTTGAAATGTTGGAGAAATAGAAAATGGGAAACCCAAATAATCTATTTCATCAAACAGTACTGCTTCTTGTGCACCCCTTGTATTTGCAACAATTGTAAGCAATTTTGTATTGCTATTTTCAAGTTGTAGTTGTTGCAATACTTCCTTTGTATCTGCCATTTGAGGAATTGCTTTTGACGATACAAAACTTCCAAAATCTAAAGTGTGAAAACCAACCTGTAATAAAGCATTTAAGTATTCAACTTTTTTTTCTGTAGGTATAAAATGCTTCCACCCTTGCATGGCATCTCTGGGGCATTCAACTAATTGTATTGACTTATTATTTATCACTTTTCAAAATTAAGTTCAAACTATCAAATTTATTTATACATCTAGAATTATAATCATACCCGTTGATGTGTTGTATATTTGATGAAATTGAATGTTTAAGTATTTCTATTATGATTAATGTTGGAAGATTTAATGAATTAAAAGTATTACGTGCTGTTGATTTTGGTATGTATTTAGAAGATGAATTAGATGGCATTTTATTGCCAAAAAGATTTGTGCCACAAGGATTAAAAGTTGGTGATACCGTTAATGTTTTTATTTATAAAGATAATGAAGGAAGATTAATTGCAACTACTCAAGAGCCAAAAGCACAGGTTGGCGATATCGCATTGCTTGAGGCAAAAACAGTAACACCACATGGAGCATTTGTAGATATTGGAATTATGAAGGACATTTTTGTTCCAAGAACCAAGCAATTGGGAGAAATGTTTGCTGGTAGAAAATATTTAGTAAAAATTTATATTGATGAACAAACTAACAGAATAGTTGCCTCTGAAAAATTAGATGCTTACTTACAAAACGAAAACCTTTCAATTAAAAGATTAGATATTGTTGACTTACTCATATATCGTAAAACTGACATTGGATTTGTGGTTATCATTAATAATGAACATTCTGGTCTTTTACATCATAATGACGTTTTTGATACATTGAATATTGGCGACAATGTACAAGGGTTTATAAAAAAAATTCATGAACCAGATGATACTGGTAAGCTAAAATATAAGATAGACGTGGCTTTGGGGAAACCTGGTTTTATGAAAGTTGAAGATGAATCTGAAAAAATTCTAAGATTATTGAAAGAAAATAATGGTTTTTTACCCTATCACGATAAATCTAAACCTGAAGATATTTATGCATTTTTTGGCATGAGTAAAAAAACTTTTAAAATGACTACAGGAAATTTATTTAAACAACGTAAAATAAATTTTGATGATAGAGGAATTAGATTAATTTAAAAATCGTATTCTCTTTTTCTTAAGTTCATTCTAAATCCTACATTGAAAATATTGCTATTAACATCTGCACTGTTTTCTCTTTTGTAATTTCTTATAATATAATCAGCATCTAAAAAAATATTTGGTAATAATTCATATGTAACTGAAGCTTGTGCTAATAATCCTGTTGCTTTAATTCCAGAACCAATTTTCCAGCCATAATCATAGGGTCTAGTAGTATAAGGCAACATTACATTATTACCCATATTGTAGCCTGCAGAATCTAGACCTTGTTTAAAATAAATAATCTTTGCTTGTAGCACTAATTTAGGAATAGGTTGATAACGAACAATACCAATCATCTCTTTAAAATTTGCACCTAAAGGATGAGCTAGAGCTTGATTGTAATGAGTGTAAGAACTAAAATTATCTTTAGAAGTATAAACAAAAGGTCGAACCATATTTACTTCTCCTTGTACATCTAAATTATTTACACCAAACACATCAATAGCTTTAAACCCTAGTTGTAAAGCCTGTTTATTAGCCCACCAGCCTTTACTATATTTCAACACCTCTCCTAATACAAATTCATTGATGATTACTTGTCCATAAAGCTGTGTGTTTTTAAAAGCATTGGCTTTAAAATTCATACCAATAGTTGCTTTATCAGGGCTTCCAACCTGATGACCCATTGCAACTATAAAAATCATAGGATTTAAATAGTTTAAGTCGTATCCATTTTTTCTGCCAAACATAATGTTCTCAAAAAATCCAAGGTTCAACCATTTGGTAACTTGTATATCTAATGAATGGTAAGTCATGAATTTTTTTGGATAAACTGTGTCTCCAAAAACTCCATCTCTATTAATCATTTGAGCAAATAAATTGGTGTAATTGATTTTCCAGAAGCGAGTATTCACTTTTAAGAAAAGGTAGTTGTTGCTAAAATCACTTAATATTAAACTTCTGTATCCATTACCAATAAAAACCTTATCAAATGCAAACTGCAAGTCAATTCCTTTTGCAGCATTCATCATAATGCCACCTTTTACTTCAAAAGCATCAATAGGAGCAGTTGACCCTTGTGAAACATCACCCTTAAAATAACCAAAGCCAGGCACAGCATAGTTTTTAGTACTATATTCTCTAACATATAAAGGATTTCTCATTTGGTTGTCTGTAGTGTAAGTATAATAACCAATACGTTTAGTTACTTGCCCACGCCATTGAAATAAACCACGAGAGTTGTTGTATAGTTTAGCACTTGAAATACTTTCTTTACCTAATTGAAAATTATACATGAGGTGTGAGTAGAAAGAAAAATCACCTCGTTTCACACCAAAATAAAAAGGATTTGATTTATGTTGTTTACCCCAAAGATTTTTAAATTGAAGCGATGTATCACCTCTGTTTTTTCTCCAATCAAAATTATTTTTCAAGGCTAAATCTAAATTATACAAATCAACTTTCGATAATTTTAAAGCACCAGCTTTGTATAAACTATCAATATATTCAAGTCGTTCTGTAATAATTCTTCTGTCATAAGGTTTTACCATGCTAAAGTTGAGTACAGAATCTTTTTGAAGTTTTATTTCAAGTCGGTCTAGCAAATTGTATTGTGTTGAACCTAATTCTATAAAATCTGCTTGGGCATTTATTTGTTGAAAAAAAAATAAACTGAGTAAAAATAAAAATATTTTTTTCATCTTTGATTATTGTAAATCAAAAATAGGATTCTATGTCAACTTACATCATAAAAAATGCAGAGATAGTAAATGAAGGAAAAAAGGTATTTGCTGATGTATTGATTAAGGATGAAAGAATTGAAAAAATTGCAACCAATATTCAAGTAAATTATAAAGTTTCCGAAATTGATGCTAATGGTAAAACCCTTATTCCTGGTGTAATTGATGATCAAGTACATTTTCGTGAACCAGGTTTAACACATAAGGCAACAATTTACTCTGAGTCAAAAGCTGCAGTTGCAGGAGGTGTAACTAGTTTTATGGAAATGCCCAATACTAATCCACCAGCTTTTACACAAGAGCTTTTAGAAGATAAATACCAGATTGCAGCACAAACATCTTTAGCTAATTATTCGTTTTTTATGGGAACGGGTAATGAAAATTATGATGAGTTAATGCGAACCAATGAAAAGAAAAAAGATGTTTGTGGTATTAAAATTTTCATGGGCTCATCAACAGGAAATTTATTAGTTGATAATCCAATTTTACTAGAAAAAATATTTGTAGGTTCTGAATTATTAATTGCAACACATTGTGAAGAAGAATCCATTATTAAAGCCAATATTGAAAAGTTAAAGCAAACTAAAACTAAGTTTACTGCAGCAGATCATCCAATAATTCGAAATGAAGAAGTTTGTTTTGAATCTTCATTAAAAGCCATTCAGTTTGCAAATAAGTTTAATACACGTTTGCATATTTTACATATTACTACTGCAAAAGAAATTCAATTGTTTGGCAACATGTTGCCTTTGAAAGATAAAAGAATAACAAGTGAAGTTTGTGTTCAT